>VFKE01000057.1 GCA_009885695.1 Verrucomicrobiota bacterium
CGTCTCGCCGAGATCCTCAACAACCGGCCCCGCAAGCGTCTCGGATACAAGACCCCAAATGAAGTCTATTACTCACGCCCAGTTGTCGCACTTCAATGTTGAAAGAAAGCGTCATTTGCGGGTTGGAAAAAATGCTTCAAGTCCAGGTGACTTGGTTTGGTGATCGACGCGGGAGATCATCCCAGTGAAGCGAGGATAGTTATCGGGGTCCGACTGCCAGCGATAGGTAGCCTCATATTCGACGCCATCGAGAGCGAAGCGCATACGCACTACTGGAATACGGTCTGCCCCGGCAACGGTGTCGAATCGAATGGTGGCTTTCGTGGTCTTGCCCTCGATGATGCGCGTAGCCTGCAAAACGTTGCCCTCCGCCCGAAGAGTGATCCGTCCAGAGTAGGTTGTCGTTGAATCTGGCTTGCGACCGATAACGTCATACTCGCCCGCCATGAAACCACGCAGGAACTCTTCAGCGGCAGGTTCGGCACAACGGGCTGCGTCTGCGAGACACAACACAGACAACACGAGGAATGCATGGAACGCTCTCATAACGGCGAACGTTGTTTAGCCACAATAAATTGTGGGCGAATCAGATTCGTCCACAGTTTTTTGTGGATTAACCGGGTTGATTTGAGGTGAAATGGGGTCGTTCACTGAAAGAGAGGATGATTTATGAATGAGCCGATGGAAGCGAAAGAGTCGCCGGAAGTCAAGCCTTGGGCACGGCGAGTCGTCGAAGCAGCGGGTGTTATCATGCCAGCCAATGCAGATGGGGAGAAGCGGCTGGGCTGGTGGGGCGTGGAGATGGCGCGTTTTTTTAAGTTCTGCAAAAGCTTGCCGGAAGGTACGGAGCTGCGCCCGGCAATGGAGGGGGGAAGGCGTCTGTCAATGATTCTGGAAACTTTGGTTCTGATCCGGCCAGAATGGCCGGAGAGACACACAGGCTCTGAAAGCCTGTGTCACGCTGCGGTGGCACAGTGCCTACGGCCTGTGTGTCGCCCGGGCATTCTGCCGGCCATTCCATCACGCAGCCCAAGAGTCATTCGTTTGATTGCGAGGATTGATACGTTTTTCGTTTTATTAAGGCGAAGGGGATGTGGGTTGAGGTCGTCAATCATCCTCTGCTTCAAACAACCACCGACGACGTTCGTGCCTGACTTGCAGCACTGTGACGATGCGTTGCTTCTCATCAATGACGAACAGCACACGCCATCCGACGCCGGATTTCCAAGGGCGAAACTGCATCTGGCGAATCTCCAGTTCTGGATGCCAGCGCCCGTTCTCCAGTGCCAGACCGTGGCGATGAGGCGCGGTGGCGAGCTTGGTCAGCGCAGCTTCCAGTTTGTCCAGCCAGCGATCGGCGAGATCTGCGCCGCCATGCTTCTCGTCGGCCTCATACCATTGGATTTGATCTTCAATGGTGCGCTGCGCTTCATCGGAAAGGGTGAGTTTGCAGCTCATTTTCCGGCGCGGCGCTTCACCGCTCGCGCATGAATGGTCTGAAAGGCCTTGGTCGCTGCGGTGCCGCGCTGGCCCCTGGCGTAGTCGTTCAGTGCTTTCTGAAGCCGGAGATCAAGCCGGTGCTCTTCGGCGTCGTGCAAGAGCTGCTCGTAGGTCTCCACCGAAAGCACAATGGCGCTCGCGCGCCCGTTGTGAGTAAGCACGCGCGGACGCCCGTGCTTCTTGAGGTCCGCCGTGTGTTTGCGGGTCTGGCGCGCGAAGTCGGTGAGGCTGACGATGTCTTGTGCGAGAATCATGGTTTAAGACTAGCACATAATTCTGTGCTGATACAACAATCATTTCACACTTTCCGCAGCATTGTATCCAGGGCGCGCTGCAGATTCACGATGTCCTTGCAGGTGTTGTAACCATGCACCGCGACTTGATCTCGCCGAAAGTTTCAGAATCGAGTGGCAAACCTGTGCCACGTTGCGGTGGCACAGTGCCTTCGGCCAGTGTGTAGTCCGGGTGTTCGCTTCGCGGCTTCGCAACTGCCGGGGATCGGTGCTGGAATCCAAAGTGATGCTCCGTCGGAGACCGACGAAGAGACACACAGGCTCTGAAAGCCTGTGCCACTCGCAACTCCATCCGTTACCACAGCATATACAAAGGGACAGGATTCTACTTCTCTGCTCTGCTAATGGCGTGTGCTCTTGCCCCCGCCTGCGCGGTGCGGAAAAAATAGTGGGTCGGCAGCCCTCTGCCGATATTTATTCAACCCACAGTCGGCAGAGGGCTGCCGACCCACTTCTCATGGAGCGGCGGTATTCTACCGCCGTCATTCCTACAGCGTCAGCGACACTTCTTTCTCAGATGCTTATGATGTGTTCGCGAGGAGAGAGCGGGGCTTCCATTATACCCGCTTCGCGGTGGGATTTTGACGGCGGCATCATACCGCCACTCCTTGTTCAGGAAATGAAGTAATACGGGCTGGTGCGCAGCCGCGAAGCGAACCCCGTCGCACGTTCAGCCAAGATGGCTGAGTTACTTTTTGCTGCTGGCCTTGACGGTGTCGATGCCGCCCTTCATGTAGAAGTCGGCCTCGGGCACGTCGTCGTGTTTGCCATCAAGGATTTCCGCAAAGCCGCGAATGGTTTCCTTAACGGGAACATAAACGCCGGGCGAACCGGTGAAGACTTCGGCGACGGCGAAGGGCTGGCTGAGGAAACGTTGCAGCTTGCGGGCGCGATAGACGGTAACTTTGTCGTCGTCGTTCAGTTCATCCATGCCGAGAATGGCGATGATGTCCTGCAAATCCTTGTAGCGTTGCAGCACGCGCTGCACGCCGCGCGCGACGCGGTAGTGTTCCTCGCCGACGATGTCGGGCGCGAGTGCTTTTGAGGTCGAAGAAAGTGGGTCCACCGCAGGATAAATTCCGAGTTCCGCGAGTGAGCGCTCCAGCACGACGGTGGAGTCGAGGTGCGCAAAAGTGTTGGCTGGCGCGGGGTCGGTCAAGTCATCCGCAGGAACGTAAACGGCCTGGAACGAGGTGATGGAACCCTGCTTGGTGGAGGTGATGCGTTCCTGCATCGCGCCCATTTCAGCGGCGAGTGTGGGTTGGTAACCCACGGCGGACGGCGTGCGACCCAGCAGAGCGGACACTTCGGAACCGGCCTGGGAGAAACGGAAGACGTTATCGATGAACATGAGCACGTCCTGGTTCTTCTCGTCACGGAAGTATTCCGCCATCGAGAGCGCGGAGAGCGCCACACGGAGACGCGCGCCGGGAGGTTCGTTCATCTGGCCATAGACGAGGGCCACTTTGGAACCGTCCTTCAAAATCGGGCGGCCTTTGTCGTCACGTTTTGGGTGACCCTTTTCATCTTTCTCGGTCGCGATGACTCCGGACTCGATCATTTCCCAATAAAGGTCATTGCCTTCACGGGTGCGCTCGCCGACTCCGGCGAAGACGGAATAACCGCCGTGGCCTTTGGCGATGTTGTTGATCAACTCCATGATGACGACGGTCTTGCCGACGCCCGCGCCGCCGAACGCGCCGACCTTGCCGCCCTTGGTGAAGGGGCAGATCAGATCGATAACCTTGATGCCGGTTTCGAGAATTTGCGCGGAAGGATCCTGATCGACGAGCTTCGGCGCCGGGCGATGGATCGGATAACGTTTTCCGACTTTCGGTGCGGCCTGATCGTCCACGGGATCGCCGGTGACGTTGAAGATACGGCCGAGAACTTCCTCGCCGACGGGAACGGTGATGGGCGCGCCGGTGTCGGTGACTGCCAGGCCGCGTTTCAGACCCTCGGTGGATGTCATGGCAATGCTGCGCACCCAGCCGTCGCCCATGTGGCTTTGCACTTCACAGACGAGACGGGCTTTTTTGCCATCGAGGTCGTAGTTAATTTCCAGCGCGTTGTAAACTGCGGGAAGCTGGCCTGTGGAGGAGAAGTCAACGTCAACGACGGGACCGATGACTTGGACGATGTTGCCGATGTTGCTCATAAAGTTGAAGGGATAAGGGATAAGGGACAAGGTAAAAGGGATAAGTTGCGAGTTATTCGAGCGCGAGTTTTGCGGTCGTGATTTCTAGGAGTTCGTTGGTGATGGCGGCCTGGCGGACCTTGTTGTATTCGAGCGTGAGATCCTTGATCATCTGCTTGGCGTTGTCGGTCGCGTTCTTCATGGCAACCATGCGGCTTGAGTGCTCGGATGCGCGCGCTTCCATCAGCATTTGATAGAGCGTGTTGTTGACATACTGCGGAAGGATCGTCTCAAACACGGCCGCCGCATCGGGTTCAAAGGTGTATTGTGGCACGCTGGTCGGCGTCTCCTCGACCTTGAGCAGATTACCCAGTCCTTCGAAAGAACGTTTGCCGCCCAGCGTCACTGGATTGACCGGCAGCAACTGCTCGATCATGGGCATGATCGTGACCGTGTTGATGAAATTGTTGAAGGCGACCAGCACACGCTGGTATTCGCCGCTGAGGAACTTCTGCTGGATGAACTTTCCAGCCGGTCGGAGCTCTGCGAACTTGGCGGGATCGCGCACAGGGAAATCCGCGATGAGATTGCGACGCAGGCGGCCGAGCGTCTGCGCACCCTTGCGACCCACGGTGACGAAGTCCGTCTGCTGTGGGTCAAAGTTGGCACCCAGCAATTTTTTGAAGAGGTTGGTGTTCAGCGCGCCACACAAACCCTTGTCACTGGTGATGAGGAGCACCAGCGTTTTGGTGCCGGAGCCTTCGGCGAAGTATGGATGCATTCCTTCCTCAACGCCGTCACGCAGGCTGACGAGGATCTTGTTGAGCAGTTCGGCGTATGAACGGCCGTTGGTGGCCTGGTCCTGCGCCTTCTTCATCTTCGCAGACGCGACGAGCTGCATGGCCTTCGTGATCTGGGCCGTGCTCTTGACCGACTTGATGCGTCGGCGGATGTCGCGTGTGGAGGGCATTCTCTTGCGTTAAATGTTATGAGTTACGGGTTATTTGTTATGAAGACTGCGGGATTTTGATTCAATTCCTAACTAATAACTACTAACCAATAACTTAAAAATCACTTCCAACTGGCTTTGAAATCTTCGAGGGCAGTCTTGAGATCGGTCTCGACGTTATCGAGCGTTTTCTCGTTGCCGAGCTTGTCCATGAGCGCCTCTTTGCGGGTCGAGAGATATTCCTCAAGCTTGCCCTGGCACTCGCGGATGCGGTCCACCGGCACGTTGTCGAAGTAGCCCTTCTGCATCGCGTAGAGTGAGGCCACCATGATGGGCAGGCTCTTCGGCTGATATTGCTGCTGCTTGAAGAGTTCCACGATGCGTGCGCCGCGATCCAGCTTCTGCTTGGTGGCGGCGTCGAGATCGGAACCGAACTGCGCGAATGCCTGGAGCTCGCGGAACTGCGCGAGATCGAGCTTGGTGGTGCCGGACACTTTCTTGATCGCTTTGGTCTGCGCAGCAGAACCGACGCGGGACACGGACAGGCCGACCGAGATCGCGGGGCGGATGCCTTGGTAGAACAAGTCGGTTTCGAGGAAAATCTGGCCATCGGTGATGGAGATTACGTTGGTGGGAATGTAAGCGGACACGTCGCCAGCCTGCGTTTCGACGATGGGCAGCGCGGTCATGGAGCCGCCACCGTAATTCTCGTTGACGCGCGCAGCGCGTTCGAGCAGACGGCTGTGGAGATAGAAAACGTCACCGGGATAAGCTTCGCGGCCCGAAGGACGCTTGAGCACAAGTGAAACCTGGCGGTAGGCCACGGCCTGCTTGGACAAGTCATCAAAAACGATCAGCGCGTCCTGGCCCTGATCCATGAACCACTCGCCGATGGAGCAGCCAGCGTAGGGCGCGAGATACTGGCTCACCGCGCTGTCGGAAGCGGAGGCATTGACAATGACGGTGTATTCCATCGCGCCGGCGTCTTCGAGAATTTTGATGGTGCGAGCCACGCTGGACTGCTTCTGTCCGATGGAAACGTAGATGCAATAGATCGGTTTGTGTCCCGAAAGTTTTCCCTGCTCGGCAGCCTTGTTCTGTTTGGCCTGGGAGATGATGGTGTCGATGGCGATGGTCGTCTTGCCAGTGGCGCGGTCGCCGATGATCAGCTCGCGCTGGCCGCGGCCGATGGGGATCATGGCGTCGATGGACATGATGCCGGTCTGCACGGGCACCGACACGGATTTGCGGGTGATGATGCCGGGAGCGATCTTTTCTACAGGATAGAACTGGTCAGCCTTGATGGGGCCCTTGCCGTCGAGCGGTTCGCCGAGGGTGTTGACCACGCGACCCAGCAGGCCTTTGCCCACGGGAACAGAGAGCAGGCGGCCCGTGGTTTTCACTTCGTCGCCAGCTTTGATGTTCTCGCCGGAGCCGAGCAACACGCAGCCGACTTCAGTTTCCTCGAGGTTTAGCGCCAGTCCGAAGAGGCCACCGGGGAACTCGATCATTTCGTTGAGCATGGCGTCGCTCAAGCCCTCGACCTTGGCCACGCCGTCGCCAATCTCGCGCACCACGCCGACGTTGGATTTGGTGACAGAGGTTTTCAGCCCTGCGATTTCGGTTTCAATTTCCTGGAGGATGCTGCTCATGGCGTGTTCGGATGTTGGATTAAAATCTGGTTGATAAATTTATGCGAGTGACTCGCCAAGCGCCTGAAGTTTCGCCCGGACGCTGCCGTCCCAGACGTGACTGCCGACTTTGACGCGCATCCCGCCGATGAGGCTGGGATTGATGAAATAATTGAGCGTGAGGTCCTCGCCGTATTTTTTCTGGAGATCGACGCGGAGTCGTTCGCGCATCTCACCGGAAAGGTCGGTGACGCTTTCGATGATGGCCGTGCGTTTTTCCAGCTCCAGCCGCACGAGGCGCTGAAAGGAATGGAGGATGGCCATGTAGTTGCGGGGCTTTTTGTCGCCCACCAGCTTCACCACCCGCTTCACGCGCGAGGTGTGCAGACGACCGCTGGCATCGAAGCACGCGCGGAAGAGCAGGCGTGATGCGCGGACGGCGTCTTTACTGATTTTCATGGCCGGAGTGAATTAACAAAAGGGGTTTTACAAGGAAACTTGCGCCGCGGTCTCGCGGTTGATGCGTTCCTGGTCGTCGTTGTTGAGAACCTTGCCGGTGACACGCGTCGTGGCGTCCACGACCATGCGACCGAACTCGCGCTTAAGCTGCACGGTAAGCTGTTCCTGTTCGAGCTTTGCGGCTTCACGCGACTTGGCGATTATGCCGTTGGCTTCGGTGATGGCTTCCTGGCGTTTTTTCTCAGCGAGCAAGACGGCTCCTTCGCCTGCTTCCTTGATGAGCCGGTTGGATTCTGCGTCAGCCTTGCCAACGATGATCCTGGCGTTTTCCTCCGCCGCAGCCAGATCGCGGGCGATTTTTTCCAGCTTGGACTCTCCATCGGCGATGCGCTTGCGGCGCGCCTCCAGCATGGCTGTCACCGGGCCGAAGGCGTAACGGTTCAGCACGAAGTAAACAAGGCCGAAGGTGACAACCTGGGCGATGAGCTTGGCGGGGGTCACGCCGAATTGGGAACCGGCGTCAGCGAGGATGGGATGCATAGGAGTGAAAAATCGTATTTTTGGAGATGACAGCGGGCCGCACGCTTGGTGCGGTCCGCCGGGAGAATGAGCGGGTGGAATCCGCTTATTTTACTGCGAAGAAGGCGATGATACCGAGACCTTCGGCAAGAGCCATCCCGATGATGCTCATGGTCAGAATGTTGCCGAATGCGCCCGGATTGCGGCCTACCGCTTCAGCGGCCTTCGCGCCGATCAGACCCACGCCGAGTGCTGCGCCGAGACCGGCGAGACCAGCGGTCAAACTGCCGCCAATAACTGGGGCTACGGCAGGTGCTTCAGCCGCGGCATTGGCGGCCATTGAGATAAGTTCCATCATCATAGTATTATGTCTTTGTTGGTTTGTGGTTTGTCAGGCCCGTGCCCACGTGTTGCATGGTCTCACAGGCAGATTTGTTTCAGTGGTGCGCGTCGCCGTGCCCCTCCTCGTCATGGGTCGTCGAAAGCTTGATGTAAACAGCCGTCAAAAGCGTGAAGACCATCGCCTGCAGGGCGCCGACGAGGAGTTCCATGAAGTAAAATGGGAGAGGCAGTAGGACGCTGCCGAGGAACGACACCACTGGCCCGCTGCCATCGAGCATGGAACTCATGGTGTGCAGCACATTCTCACCGGCGAAAATGTTGCCGTAAAGACGCATGGGGAGCGTGACGTTGCGCAGCAGAACAGAAATCACCTCGATGATGCCGACGAAAAAGAAGATCACCACCATCACCGCCCCCATGAAGCCCTTGAGACCTCCCTTGGGCCCGAAAGTGTGCTTGATGAAACCCCACACGCCCGTCTCGCGCACCGTGATGTAAATCCAAAAGGCAAACACCACCAGCGCCATGCCCAGGGTCATATTCAAGTCCGCCGTGGCCGGCCGGAAAAGCGGTTTCTCCACTTCATGAAGCACACCGAAACCGTTGCCCTCACCCCAGCCGATCGTGCCCACCCCGGGAATGAGGCCAAACCAGTTTGAGATGAGAATGAAAATGAAGAGTGTGGTCAGCAGCGGGAAGGCGCGCGGTGCCACCTTGGGCCCGACAATGCTCTCAATAAATCCGTAGAAGAATTCGACGACCATTTCAAAGAAGTTCTGTGCCGGATGCGGCACCAGTTGCATGTTGGTCGTCGCCTTGCGCGCGATCCAGAGAATCAAGCCCAGCACAATGGCCGCCACCAGGAAGGAATCCGTCAGGAAACTTAGAAAGCTGACGTTCTCGAATAATGAACTCGCCGCCGTATTCACGGCGAGCAACGGAGAAAAGCTGGAAAACGGCTGGCTGAAACTCATCATTTTGCGTGCAAAAAAGAGACCGCACATGGCGGAGCGGGTTTTATTAAAGCGACTGCGCCGGTAGTGGCAAGGCCTATTTGTGAAATTTTTCACAAGCAAGGCTGGCAACTTAATCCTTGAAGGCCATGAATCCGGCTTCTGGATAACGCCGCTTGCAAGATTTCCCGCTATGCGCAAGCTTCCCACTCATCCGCGCGGGTAGCTCAGCGGTAGAGCGGCTCGTTTACACCGAGTTGGTCGGGGGTTCGATCCCCTCCCCGCGCACTCCCTTTATTTTCAACAATAAAACTTCATCGAAGGGCTCGAATTGGGCTGGAGCATTTTTAAAAAAACGTAGCCGCATCTCATAAGAGTGCGGGAAGAAGCCACGGCAGCCAATGAAGCAGGCCTTTTCCCCGCGTTATAGCTTCGCGGCTGCGGGGAGAGCTTCCCTATTTCCCGCGTTCTTACGAACGCGGCTACGCACACGGCTGCGAAATTATTTAAACCGCTCTAAATGCGAACATAATGGTAACAAATCCACTGCGTCTCGCCTGCAACCGGGGATGTCCACGAAGGTCTTGCTACGACGTGAGGCAGGGGTCAGGCAACAACTATTAATAGAACGGAAGGGGAGGCTTCGAATTCAAGAAAGTGCCTTTTTAGAAAACAACGTGCTGGCCTTGGATCAAAATGACATTCCATAGCGATGGACTTTAGTATGTTGTCCAACAGCACTGTCCTCGCACGTGCCACCGGGCAGCGCTCATCCGCGGATGTCAAAGAGTGAAGTCACAGACTCGTCGGAGTGGATGCGCTTGATCGCCTCTCCCAAAAGCGAGGCCACACTTAGCGCCGTCACCTTGGGCCCGTGGGCCTGGGGCACGCTGTCTGTCACGAAGACTTCGATGATCGCCGACGCCGCCAGCCTTTCCCGCCCTTTGTCACCCAGGACAGCGTGCGAAACTCCGGCATAGATGTTTTTAGCCCCATGCTCCGCCAGCAGTTTGGCCGCCGAGGTCAAAGTGCCAGCAGTCTCGGTGAGGTCGTCAACCAGCAGAACGTTCTTGCCTTTTACATCGCCAATGACATTCAGCGCCACGACCTCCTCCGCGCTGACACGGTTCTTGGCGACAATGGCAAACGGCGTGCCGAGGGTCTTGGCATAGGCGTGGGACATTTTTATTCCGCCCACATCCGGAGAAACCACCACGATGTCCTCAATACCACGTTCGCGGATGGCCTTGATCAACACCGGCGACGCATAGAGATGGTCTACCGGAATATCGAAAAAGCCCTGAATCTGCTGCGCGTGCAGATCCATCGTCAGCACACGGTTCACCCCGGCAGCGACCATCAGGTTCGCCACCAGCTTGGCCGTGATCGGCACGCGGGGACGGTCTTTGCGGTCTTGCCGGGCATAACCGAAAAACGGGAGCACGGCGGTAATCCGGTGCGCGCTGGCACGACGCGCGGCGTCCACCATGATCAGGAGCTCCATGAGATTTTGGTTTGCCGGCGGGCATGTCGGTTGCACGATGAACACGTCGCGACCGCGAATGTTCTCGTTGATCTGCACAAAAGTTTCCTCGTCGGGAAAAGTCTCCAGTGTGACGGAACAAAGCGGTACGCCCAAATGCGCCGCGATGTCCTTGGACAATTCCGGGTGCGCCGATCCGCTCAAAATTTTCAGTCCGTCATTCATTCCTTCAGTCAAACGAGAAAGCCGGGCAAATCAACTGCTGTAATAAAAAAGAAGGCGGACTCACGTCCGCCTTCTGCAAAATCCACTCTCTGCCAGCCTGCTTCAGGGCGACATGGCCACACGCAGCATCTTCCGGTAGATATCTAACCACTCATCAGACGTCCGGCCCGCATTCGCCTCCTGCGTCCAGAGAAATGCCTCTTCCGCGCGCGCCCACTGCTGAAGTCGAAACAGATGAACGGCCAGCGCCAGCCGCGGCACTTCATACAATGGTGCGGCCAAGTGCGCTTTGAGGATGCGACGCTCCGCATCCTCAAAGCGCCCCAGCACGTCATCCACGTCCGCCAACGCCAGCGCTGGATAAATGTCATAGGGATTTAGCTGTAGTGAGCGCTCCAGATCCGTCACCGCCTTGATCAGAACCGGCCTGGCCAGATGCTCCGGCTGGCCGCCCGCAAGATCAATCAGCACCAGCGCGCGTTCATGCCACGTCTGCGCATTCTCCGGATCCAGCGCGAGCGCACGGTCAAGCAAGGCAATATCCGGCTGACCGGTGCCGTCTTTTTTTCCAGCGAGCCTGGCTCGTTCCACCAAACAATCCGCATGACCGATCACCCATGCGCCCCAGAGCAGCACCAGCCCGGAGCCCAGCAGCGCCAGCTTGCTGCAGACACGAATCCCCGGCACACGCATCGGCCGCCACATCACGCTCTCCACGCCGGGATTCGCCAGCACGCCCATGAGCGCGGCCACCGTGACCGCCACAGCGGGAACATGAAAGTGAAACTCAAAAAATGCGTGTGCTAATGCCGACACCAGTGCCGCGATCGCGCCCACCACCAAGCCCAGCCGCATCCCTCCGAGTGATGCCGTGCGTGGAAATTGCTCTGAGGCGAACCAATGCAGAAAGCGCCAGCCGTTCACGAAGTGAACAGCCATCATCAGCAGCACCAGTGCCAGTCCTACCCAGCCATAATCCGAGAGCGTTTGCAGCCATTCACTGTGTGCAAACTGCGCGTCCTTCATCCATCCCGGCGCCTCTTCCGGACGAAGCCTCATGCAGCCTTCGTAAAACATCCGCGCGCCGGCACCCAGCCAGGGATGCTCCGCATGTTGCGCCAGCGCTGATTTCCAGATGAACGTCCGGGGATCGCCCTGCGGCATCCCGCCAGCGAATCGCCGTTCCAGTTGTTCACGCATCACCGCGCCCAGCACCACCACCGCCATGACCCCGACCACCGTGATCGCCAGCGCCGCCTTCGCGAACAAGTGCGGCCGCGTCCATCGCATCAATGCCAGCGTCATAATCACCAGCGCCGATGCTCCAACGCCGAGCCCGATCATCGCTCCACGACTGCCGGTCTTGATCATGCAGAGCGCGGAAGCAATCGCTGCGAAAAAATACAGCAGGCGCATGATCATATTCTGGCCCCGACCGAAGCAGGCCAGCCCCAGCGCCAGCAAGACCATCATCGCGAGAAATGCCCCCAGATGGTTCGGGTTGTTGAAAAAGCCGCCGATGCGCTGTCCCGCATCCTCGCCAAACGAGCGCATATAGCCCGGCACGATGTGATAAGACCAGCGGCCGGAAAAGTGCACGAACCCGACCATCAGGTTGCCCAGCAGCACCACAAAAAGTGCGAACACCGTGCCGCTGCGCCATTTGGCATGACTCAGGATGGTCGCGCTCAACGTGTAGACCACGCCACAGGCCAGCAGCAAAAACAAATCCTCGCGCCACCATTCAACAACTGGAGACGTCATCTGACGTGCCACATAATATACCGCAAAAAGAAGCGCTGCGGCCAGGCACAAGTCCGACGGCGCGGTCTTCATGCGCCAGCGCCAGCGCATCATCGACACCACCGCAGCCAGGCCAAACAACGCGCAGCCCGGCCAGAAGAGAAACAGCCGCGTCTCCGTGCCCAGCACCCCCGTGGCCAGCAGTCCCGCTATAAAGAGTACCCAGACAGCAGCTTTGATCGTCTGTGTCATTGGATATTGAAATTCAACATGACGCCGGTCACTCAGTCGCCCGCTTGTATGTCCGCAGCAATTCACAGACTGACCTGTCCCAGCTCAATTCGTGATTTAGTCGCTCGAACCCGACCCGACCCATTCGGTTGCGTTCTGCGGGATTGTCCAGCATTTCGATGATGGCATCGCCCAGCATCTCCGCTGAATTCTCCATCACATACCGGGCCGAATCGCCCGCGGAAAACATGCCTTCGCGCGTGCCAAACATCACCTGCGCCTTGCCAAACGCCATGTATTCCAGTGTCTTGTTCATCGTACAATGCTCGTTGTAAGCATTGATCGGATCGCAGGCCACGCCGAGATCCATGGTCTTGAGTCCAGTAAAGAGCATCTCGTTCGAAACGCGGCCAGGCATCGAAACACAATCCTGCAACCCCAGCGCATCACGCCGCTTCACAAGCTCTGCATATTCCGACCCGGAACCCATGAGCAAGAACTGCACATCGTCGCGTTGGTGCGTCTTCACGATGTGCTGCGCCGCATCGATCAAATAGTCTACACCATCCGCATTACCCATCACACCGATATAGCCAACGAGGAACCGCTTTCTGTTCTTTAGCATGGCATCCTCCGGCAGCGATGTGGACAGCTTGTGCGGCGCCGAACGCACCACGAAGACTTCGTCATCCTTCTTCCTTCCGCGCCGCTTCACCGCTGCCAGCACGCTTTGATTGGTCGCCATCACTGCATCCGCCAGTCGCAGCGAACAGCGCTCCGCCAGCCGCACACACCAGTAAAAACACCCCCGCTTTCCGAACTTGGCCTCGAACATTTCCGGCCATAGGTCATGCACATCGTAGATCACTTTCACGCCTGCGATCACCTTGAACGGCAGCGCCACAAGAAACAGCAGGTCTGGAGGATTACAGAGATGAATGACATCGAAGCCCGTGCGCTTCCACACCTTGATCGCGCACCTCATTTCACCCCACAGCGCCGAGACATATTCGCCGATGAATCCACAGATGCCCTTTGCCTCCTCCGTAATCCAGTGCCGGTAAATGGTGATCCCATCCAGCACTTCGAATGGTTCGGTATAGCCCCTCATTTGTGGGCAAATCACCGTGACCTCGTTCCCCGCATCCCGCAGGGCGCAAGCCTCCTGCCAGACCCGCCGGTCCAGGGGCACGGGAAGGTTCTCAACGATGATCAGAATGCGCTGCGTCATGGTTCACCTACCAGCACGCGCCCTCGTATTTGCAGGGCAGCATCTTCAATTCACTCCAGCCATTCACATCAATGATGCAATGATCCGGCCGGGCCGCGATCATCAGTTCGTCGAGTCGGGCGCATTTCTGCGAAGCTACGATGACCTCGCATTTCTCAACCACTTCCCGAGGGCTCGAACGCAAGAGCGACGCCAGATGCGGCATGCGACGCTGAATTTCGCTCGCATTCACCCCGATCAGGCGCGCGAGATTGAGCTGTGGATCGTAGATGTGAAGTTCATAGCCCCGTCCGAGCAGCATCTCCGCCACCGCCACCATCGGACTGTTGCGCAGGTCATCGGTGTCTGCCTTGAAGGCGAGCCCGAGCAAGCCAATCCGCCGCTTCTCCTTGCTCGTGATGAGTTGAATCAGTGCCGCAAGATGCGCTTGATTCGTATCCAGCGTATTGTCCAGCAGCGGCATGCTTACGCCCTCCATTCGCGCGAACGACTTCAGCGCACTCACATCTTTTGGCAGGCAGGAGCCGCCGAACGGATTTCCCGGTTGCATATAATAGCGCGAGATGTTCAGCTTTGCATCCGTGCACAGCACATCCATAATGCGCGACCCATCTTCGCCGAGATGCTTGCACAGCCGGCCGATTTCGTTGGCAAATCCGACCTTCAGCGCATGGAAATAGTTGCACGAGTATTTGATCAGCTCCGCGCCCTCCCATGTGAGCATTGCAGGCTTTCCACCCAGCAACGTCTGAGCCCCGGCGTTTTCCGGCGCGCTGCCATCATGCGTGCCCATCACCATCAGCGATGGCTCCCTGAAGTCCCTGGCTGCCGTTCCCTCGCGCAAGAATTCAGGACAATAAAAAATCTGCGTCATCTGACAGACCCGCGGATCAGAAAAGAACTCGTTCGCCATCTCACGCGTGCTCCCCGGCAGCATCGTGCTTCGATAAATCACCATATGACGCCTACCATTCTGCAAAATCGCAGCCGCGATCTGCCCTGAGACCTTCCGGACAAATGCAAGATTCAACCGCCCCGACTCCTGCGAAGGCGTGCCAACGCAGATCATGCTCACCTCCGAGGCCGACACCGCCTCCGCTGCATCCTTCGTCGCCCGCAGACGGTTGTCGTGCTTCGCTTTCTGCAAAAGATCATCCAACTCCGGCTCGATAACCGGCGAACGCCCGGCGTTTAAAGCATCGACCTTCTCCGGCTGCACGTCCGCGCCGATGATCGTGTGGCCGAGTTCCGCAAGACACCCCGCAGTGACCGCACCCACGTAGCCGAGACCAAAGATGGAGATGTTCATGTGTTTGAAAATGCAGTCGCTGGCTTCAGCCCGTGCGCACTGGCCACAGGATGCGACAATCCGTGATGAAGCTCCGGACCGCTTTCCGCGCCACGAGAAATCGATAACATGATCTTGTGTGATCCAGTGACTTCCAGAGCAGCAGTGGATTCCAAGGAGCCGAACGAACGTGAAACAGATTCAGTTGTCACTGCTGCGTCCCCACTCGTTTCCAGATGCCACACTTTCCCGTCACGCGAAATGCTGATGGCATTTTTGCTTTTTTCAACTTCCTGTCCCGGCGCAAATGTCCAACGCGCACGGATGGCTTCATGACTGGAAATGCTGTCTTCGATCATTACCAGGCCGCGGTCAATTCTTACCGTTCGGATCAGTTGCACACCTTCGTGATTGAAAGTGATTCGCAATGAATCATCTCCGCAAGCCGGCACCGGCCTCGCATGAGGCTCTGCCCAGAGAAAGGTCCCCGCGCGCCGCGGTGTCCTGAATCCCCCGGCCGGTTGCGGCCCGTTATGCGCATTCCACGACGCCAAATCGGCGCGCAATTCCTTTGATTCAAAGTAACCCCCCGTCCCCGGATCGATCACCAGCGCGTGCTGTCCGTCCCAGATGGAGACGTGAAGCGCGTCGCAATGGCCATGCGCCGCCAGCCTGCCAAAGCCTAGTGGCGAAGCATCCACGCGCACCTTCCAGCCGTCGCGCTCGATCACGGCCATGCCGCTCTCCGGTGCAATCCACCATCTAGTGGCACAGGCTTGCAGCCTGTGTGTAGCCCGGGCATTCTGCCCGGCATCATCGCTATGCCCCCAGCGGCCAAGCCAGTAATTCATCCCGCTCTCCTCTGCGGTACCTTCACCGACGGGCAGAATGCCCGTCATCCAAGCGCTCCACTCCTCAATAGCATTCTCGCGATGCACCGTCATTGGTACAATCTGCGCATCATCGCTGTCTCCGTAGTCCCAAGGCTCTTGCGGATGCGACATCCGGGCAAAGAACTCCGCTGCTCTGCGCAGCCGCTCGATCACTGGCCCCTCTGTTACATCCATGGCACGACACGCATGTTGCGCCATCTCGAACGCGAACAAATGATAGTGCAGCGCCTGCTCCAGATTGCCGCCGTCCTCTGCGAATTGTGAAAGCACGCAGGCTTCAATCTGCTCCCACAATTCCTCCGCCGATCCCGCGGTCTTTTCCAGTTCCGGCCAGCGCTTCACGGCAAGCAGGAGTCCCGTGAGTTCGCCCAGCCGGTGATTATTGGCTGATGAGCCGAACGAGAGATAACGCTTCACCCACCAGACATGCGCGGGAACAATTTTATCCGCAAGTGCGCGCTGCGTCTTAGCGATCTCCAAGCTTCCATCTCCCATCTTGGCAATGATCGCATCGAACCAGCAAAAATTAATCAGCCGCAATCCGCCCTCAAGCGCGCTGCTCCAGTTGATGCCTTGGCCCACCGGGTTCTTGGTGACCCAGTCCGCCAGCCAGCCCTGCGCCTGCTGGGACGCGCCCGCATCGTCATTCAACCAACCATGCATCGCCAGTCGCACGGGCTCAGCCCAGCGATTGATCTCCCAGATATTGCGCGCATCCGCCTCTCCTGGCAGCGCCCGATGATTTAGCTTTCCGCCCATGACCGGAACGCTGGTTCCACGCCCATAGTCACGATGCCAGTCCGGCGGAGATAACACCTGCACTTCCTGCCAGCCGTAAAGCAGCCACTTTCCGGCCAGCAAATTTACCGCATCATTCGCCAGCGATTGTTTCAACAAAGCAGGAGCTTCATCGCGAGCCGGCAGTGCGGGACAATCTCCGGGTTTTTGCTTGAGACGCTCATTCTTCATGGCGTCAAGCGCCAGCGGCCTGGTGACATGGCGCATCTTCTCCGCGATGCGCTGCCATGCCTCGGCGGGATCCATCGCCCGCAGCCGGTGCCAATACCAGAGTGCGCCTCTCATATTCAAGTGCTGGTCGTCCTGGCTGCTTCCATGCTGCGGCCTTCCCGAACAGAGTCGAGCACCGCAAACGCGAGCAGCATGCTCTGACGTGATTGCTCGTAGGGCAGTGGATGGGCCGCGCTGCCGTTGAGAAAGGCGAGCCACGCCGCCATTTCCTCGGCATGACCTTTGCTCGCGTATTTTTTGACGGAGGTCTTGCGGCGCTGATGCATGGCAAGCCGCTGGAAATTTTCGCACTCAGCGACGAACCCACTGGCGAAGACGCGAAAGGTTTCCTTCGGAAAGGCCGGGTCGCCCTCCGCCGAGTAGATCAGTTGAAACGACGAGCCATCGCTGAATTCGACCTGGGCGGTTACGGAGTCCGGAAATCCCCGGCTCCCGCGCACCGGCCCCACCGTATGCGCGGCGACGCGAACGGGTTTTGCCTCCAAAACGAAACACGCGAAATCCAGGAAGTGACAGGCTTCGCCCAGCACCCGTCCGCCGCTCTCCTCCAGATTTGAATACCAATGATCTGGATCCAGCGGACCGGCATAGACATGGAACGCGAGCGTCTTCGGTCCCGTGATCGCCGAGAGCGACTTTTTCAATGCAACCGTTGCCGGTGCGTAGCGTCGGTTGAATCCGACCATGACACTGCCTTGCGTGGATTGCATGGCGACATCGATTCTCGCAAGCTCATCACGCGTGAGGCAAAGCGGCTTTTCGACAAAGAGATGCTTGTTCGCCTTCAGGCCAGCCAGCACATACGGAGCGTGCAGATGATGTCGCGTGCCGATCATCAAAGCACCGCCGTTACTGGATAACACTGCGGCAGAGTCAGTCTCCGCACTGTCGAATTCAAACTTCTCCTTCACATGGCGCGCGCTCAGGCCCGTCGCATTGACGATGGTGCCGAACTTGATCTTCCCTTTCAGATGTGGCAGCAGCATGGTGCGCGCAAAATTGCCCGCACCGATCACATGTAGCTCAGGCATTCTGCCTGAGACAAATACCACAGGCATTCTGCCCGCGGATGCTTCAGGCATAATGCCCGATGTGCTGGCCTCAGGCAAAATGCCTGAGCTGCTCGCGTATTCCAAAACCACCCCAATATCCGCATTCCCCTCGCGCATCAGCTCGTCGTAAACGGACACTGCATCCGTAAACTTCACCCGTCGCGTGGTGATGGGAGCCAGATTAAGCTGACCGCTCCGCATCAGCTCGAGGCAAGCCTCGAAATTCCGGTTCTCCGTCCAGCGCACATGCCCGATCGGATAATCCCGCCCGCCCCATTCATACTGCAGATCATAGCGGCCCGGACCATAGCTGCGCGAGTAACGCACCGTGATGTCCTTCATGTAAGCCGTCTTCCATGAGAGTTCGGCATCGTAATTCCCAACGATCACTATCACGCCGCGATCCCGTAAGACGCTGATCGCCGAGTCAGCCACGTCGCGGCCCTTGCCGCCGACACAAAGCAACACGGCATCCACGCCATGACCATCCGTCCACGCGAGCACCTCATCTTCCAAATTGGATTGTGAGGAATTCACCGCCCGCTCTGCCCCCATCGCCATAGCGGCCTGCAATCGCGCAGCCGTGAGGTCCACGCCCATCACTCGCGCACCCGAAGCCCGCAGCAAACTCGTCGCGATCAATCCCACCAAGCCCTGGCCCATTACCAGAACACGCTCACCGAGTCGCACACCACTTTGCCGCACCGCCTCCATTGAAATGGAACACAGCGTCGTGTAAGCGGCCTGCCAGGTTTCAACGCCCTCGGGAATAGGAACGGCAAGCAAATCCGGCACCGCGATCATCTCCGCATGAAACGCGCATTCCGCACCACCACAGGCCAGCCGATCACCCACGCGGAACCTCGTATTCAATTCATCCACCGCCACCACCACGCCTGCAGCCGAGTAGCCCAGGGGCGACGGTGATTCGAGACGGTTGCGCACTTTTTCCAGAGCGGCTTTCCAGCCAAGAGTGCGTGCGGCATCGATTGCCTTCTTCACCTGATCCGGTCGAGCGTTCGCCTTCTGCAAAAGCGACATCCGCGCCTGCTCCACTTTCATCTTCTCAGTGCCGGGACTGATGACGGAATGAGTCGTGCGCACGACAATTCCCCCCGATGGAAGCCCGGGCGTGGGCACTTCCTGAAGTTCAAGGCGGCCGTCCTGGTATTGCGCAAGTTGCTTCATAAATGTGTGGCTCAGTCCAAATACACCTTACGCAATCGCTCCTTCATAAAGGCTGTGATGAAGCGGGTGTTGTAGCGGAGATAACGAGAGAGAAGCCGACGCGGCTCACTCACCAAGCGATGAATCCAGGTCAACCCCAGACGCTGCATCCATGCGGGAGCAATCAACCGAAGCCCGGCCACCAGCGCGAAGGCATCGCCTACCGCGAGAAAGACTCCGCGACGGAATCGATGCCGGTTCTGCGCGATCCATGTCTCCTGCTTCACACCTCCAAGCGCCACCCAAATGAAATCAGCATTCGCGGCATTGATGCCGTCTATCAACGCCGCCTCCGTGCCCGAGTCCCAGTCACCGAAGGGTGGCGACACAGTGCCAGCAATCTGAAGTCCAGGATTAAGCATCAACGCGCGCGCCTTCAGACGATTCAGACACTCCACGGTTCCTCCAAAAAAGTAATGTCTCAGGTTCAAGGGTGAGTGCTGCAAAATGTGCTGCATCAGGTAGGGACCGTAAACACGGTCGCGAATCTCGTGCCCATCCAGCCTCAGCGCCCAAACCAATGGCATCCCGTCTGGCACTACAATTTCAAAACTGCGCAACACCTCTGCATAAGCAGGATCTGTCAGAGCCTCACCAATCAGATGGGTGTTAGCCGCCGCGACTGCACCAACCTTGCCGCTCCGCGCCATGACAATCACCCGATCCAAAACTTTGGAATATGACGTGACATCAAGCCGTGTCCCGAGGACGAGACCGTGTTCGATGCCCGCGGGGCAGACGACTGTCGGTCTGGCACTCATGCGATCTGCGCCCTCCCATTATTCACCAGCCACTGATGTTTTCCCGAACGCGTCTTCTCCACGTCCCTTACATCGCGCAATGCGAGTGAAAAATCTTCACCAAGCTTTTTCATCAACCCCGAGCGCATCGGATTCACGCTTGCACTCGACCACTGCGGCCCCGGTTGATATCGAAACTCCACATCACCTTTACGTTCTTGGTAGAATTGCACAGCCATGAGACCGTCGAAGATGCGGTCGTGCATGTTCAACGCGGTGAGCGAGACGCGGCGGCCCGTGGCGCTGACGAGGAATTCATAGTCGCGGCCCACGACCTCTGAAACGGAAGCCCAGATTGCGCTCCCACCATTCCGCATTCCGCATTCGTCATTCGACAATTTCACAAAGTCGCCCGTGCGATAGCGGATCAACGGCATGACGTGGTTGTGAAACGAAGTGCCAATTACTTCGCGATGTCCGTTCTCATCCGGTTCACCAAACTCGGCAAAGCCATACGATGGCCAGAAATAGAGATGGTTTGATTTGCGCCCCTGCCCCGCGAGGACAACGCGCTCGCTGTGGCCATACCAATGGTAAACGGGCGCATCGAATGCTTGCTCCAGGTACGTTTGCGATTCGGGCGTGAGTTTTTCCGATCCGCAGAGCACGGATGTGAGCGCGAACTCCAGCTTTAAATTTGTCTGCTCAAGTCCGCGTGCCAGCATGAGCGCCGAGCTGGGATAGGCGTGCAGGTGTCGCGGGCGGAATTTATTGAGCGCGGTGACATAATCCGGCAGGCGTTCAAGTGTGAGGCGAGACGAGGAAAAAATGAGCCAGTTCCGAGTCGCATCGTAGTAACTGATGTCGCCGCTCACCTTGCTCGATGTGATGCCGCCGCGAATCACGGCAACACGATCACCCACGCGATACCCGCGGCGCGACCACTGGGCCTCCAGGTAAGCCTGCTCCTTTGGACGACTGACGCCCTTGTGTAGATAAAATCCGACCGGCACACCACTAGAACCACCAGTGGTGAGATAGAGTCGCTGGCTGGCGTCGAAGTCTGGATTCACCATCGGCTCGCGATGGAGAATGAGGTCTTGCTTGGTCAGCAGGGGATATTCAGCGATCTGCTCCAGCGATTCGAACTTCGCAGGATTCACCCCGCATGTCGCGAAGCGTTCCGCGTAAAACGGAGCCTTGCCAGCTGCGATGAGAGATTCACGCAGAGCGGCGATCTGATAAACACGAATCTGATCCGCATCCCATGATTCCACCTGACGCGCTTCTGATTGAAACCGGGTGTAGTTCAGCCCAAGTCGGATCGACGCCGGCATCGCACGATAGGCCCGGCCCGCCAGCGACTTCACCGGCTGCGGCGCTGCTTCGTAAAACTTGAGCAGCGGATAAAGGGTGTCTTCGAGTGACATGTTGGATGGGCATTCTGCCCGTGGCTGCAAACCTAGCGCAGGCAGAATGCCCGCCCGACTGGTGACGGGCAGACTGCCCGTCCTACAATTCCACCGCCCCCACCCATCCGAAGTGCGGCTTGAATGCCAACCCGTCTTCCCTTGTGAATTCACCCAGCGGTTTTTGCTTGTCCGCAACATTCGATACCATGCAAATCTCATCATGCGCGAATGACGCGATTCGTTTGTGCTTCACCGCAAACGCTCCGGCGAGCATCTTCACTTTGCGCCAGTCGAATCCCATCAAGGCACAGCAGACGCTGTCCACGGCAAGCGGATTCGTTCCCGCAACGATGACCCCGCAGGGCTTCGGATCGGGTGACATGGGCCCGTTGCCTTCGCCTGCAATAATGCCATCGACCACGGCGAGATAACGCAGCGGCTTTGTGCGCGGCTGGCCTGCGCCATCGTAGTAGAACAGGCACTTGTTCAAATCGACCACCATCCGCCAGCAGGTGTCGTTACCATGCCAGTTGCCGCTGCGGACAACTCTCTGCGTGTCGCCGAAAATGAGACGGCCCAGCTTCTTCACGGGGACAAAGAGCTTGCTGAGAAAGTGATTGCTGAAGATGGCGCGCTTGATCTTGCCCATCAGAGAGTGCTCCAGTTTCGCCTTGAGAGTGGCAGCAGGGAACTGATCACCACCTTGATCGGGCGTGCCTTCGGTGTGATGTGGCAGCCAGTTCTTGTTGGCATTGATTCCAACTATATTCTTCAGTGCGCAGGTCAGACCGACTTTCTTGTGGCACTTGAGCTTCGGGATGTTTATGAGCACATCGGCGTCCATCGGCGTGCGACAAAGCAGGTATTCGTGCGTGGTGTCGCGATGATGATCTCGTGTCTCCTGCATGTCGTAGCTCGCGCCATAAAGCTGGCCGAGTCCGTGGAAGTTCACGAACTCGCTGTCTTCGTTGAGATTCACATGAGTGAAACCCATTGGATCACCCGGCAATTCCGTCTTGCTCACTGTCACGCCATCTAGCGCATGCCATTCTTCGGGCCGCAGATCGAGCAGTCCGATTTTCAAGCCCGGCCATTGCGTGCGAGAACGGTTGATCATCGTGTCGAGGTCACAGTATTGTCGTATTCTTGAAAACGACGAATCCGTCTGCGGCGCATCGCACACGGTAATGCAGCCGCTGCCCTGCAATCTCGGCGCGACCCAGGCGATCACACCCTCGATGACACTCGGGTGCGTGATGACGTGCTCCCATTGATCCGGACCGGGATAACGCTCGTCGTGCTCTTTCACCCAGTTGGGTTTGAGCACGACGTGGTCTCCGGGCTGAATGAAGCCGGCATCGAGCGCGAGCATGTCGATGGCTTCTGTCACATCATCAATGATGTGTTCGCCATAAGTCTTTGACCCTTGATGGATGGCGACTGTCATGCTGTTGAGCGGTCCGCACAGTCCTCTGTGCGAACCACTTTAATGCTTGTGCCCGCGCGGCCCTTCGTGCGCGGCACGCGCTGCTGCTTCCGCGGCGACATACACTTCGCGCAACGGCACGTCGGCCTTGTGCGCAAGCGCGCGACAATCCTCAAACTCCGGCGCATACTTGTGCGCACCGCCGGGAAGATGCGAGACCTTGACGACGGTTTCTCCAAACTGGGTGTTCACCCGGACGCTGTCGCGCGGCAGGATGCTGCGTTGCATCTGCTGCTCGCGCACACCGAGAGAACTGGTCTCGGTTAAAATGATGTTTCGCATCGCAGCTTGATCTTCGGATTTTGTAATCACACTCAGTGTGACCCCGGGCCGGTTCTTTTTCATTTGCGTGGGCGTAAGCGTCACGTCGAGCGCTCCGGCTTCGAGAAGACGGTCCATGATGTGACCATTTTGTTCCGCACTCTGATTGTCGATGTTCGTTTCGAGCACGGCAACAGTGTCAATATTAAAATCGTTTACCTCACCTTCACCGATGAAGACTCGAAGCAAATTTGGAATCACCAGATCCCAGGTTCCCGCGCCGTAGCCCACCGCATCGAGACGCATTGCAGGCAATGGGCCGAAGCGGGTGGATAAGAACTTAATCAATGCAGCACCTGTTGGCGTGACCAATTCGGCATCGACTGACGAACCGACAACCGGCAAGCCTTTGAGAATGCCAACCGTCGCTGGCGCAGGAAGTGGGATTTGCCCATGTGCACCTGCGATGAAGCCCCGTCCAAGCGGGAGCGGACTGCTGTGAATGCGCTGAATGCCGAGATGATCCACGCCGAGCAGGCTGCCGACGATGTCGATGATTGCATCCTCGCCGCTGACTTCGTGCAAGTGGACTTCTTCAATGGGCATGCCATGGATGCGCGCCTCTTCCGCGCCGATGATGCGGACGACTTCAATCGCCTGCGTCTTGATGTGCGGCGCAATGCCGCTGTCTCGGATGACTCGCTCGATCTCCGGCAGGGGCCGGGCATGAGGCTGTGGACCGACAAGCACATCCACCTTGGTTGCGGTGAAACCGTTCTTGTCCACTCGCTTCGTCTCCAGCTTCCATCCGGTGATCGGAAGTTTCGCCAATTCAGCACGCAACCAGTCCGCGTCCAGCCCGGCGTCGATTAGAGCGCCGAGGATCATGTCGCCGCTCGCGCCAGCGATGCAGTCGAAGTAGAGGGTTTTCATGAAATGAATTTGGACGGAATTAACGGGATTTTACCGAATTCTTCTGAAGGATAAAATTTTGCTTAATTCCGTCAATTCTTTCTCGTCTCACTCGCAGCCAGAATACGCAAGGCCAGCACCGCAGCGCCGAAACCATTGTCGATGTTCACGACTCCGATGCCACTGGAGCAGGCGTTGAGCATTGTCAGCAGGGCTGAGACACCACCGAAGTTCGCTCCGTAGCCGACACTTGTGGGAACGGCGATCACGGGTTGCGAGACCAGGCCGCCGATCACTCCTGGCAGCGCGCCCTCCATGCCGGCGATGGCGATAATGACGCCGCTCTCCCGAAGGACATCAAGCTTCGCCAGCAAGCGATGCAAGCCCGCGACACCGACGTCGCGCACCCGGCTAACTTTTCTACCCGCGAACTCCAATGTCTGTGCCGCTTCCTCCGCAACGGGAATATCCGAAGTTCCGGCGCAAACGACCGCCACAATTCCGGGAGTCGTGGCCGGCTCCATTCTGCCGAGTGAAAACAAACTGGATAGTTGATCGTGCCTGCCGTCTGGAAATCGCTTTTGAATATCCACCGCCATCTCGGGGGAAACATGAGTCGCAAGCGCGTGACCGTGGGCTTTTTGCAAGGCATCCATTGCCTCGATCACCTGCTGCGCGGTCTTGTGGCGTCCGAAGATGATTTCCGGAAGACCGACGCGAATCGCCCGGTGGGTATCAGCCAGGGTCTGCGCAGCTTCGCTGAACGGGAGCGTGCAGAGTTTTTCAAACGCCCCCTCCGGAGTGCAATCGCCCTTCGCGAGTTCCTCCAGAAGGGCGCGCAGCGGAGTGGCGTTCATGCGGTGAACAACTCGGGCAGCTTCCTGGCTCCACCGCGAAGCGTCTCGTTCAAACTGCCATGTCGCAGTCCTTCCAGATCAAGTGTGACATAGGCCCAGCCGAGCGCGCGCAATCCACCGGTGATAGCCTCGCGCTGTTGCATCGCCAAGACCAGCTCCAACTCCGGCACCTCGACGCGCACCACATCTCCGTGATGTCGCGCGCGCAATTCATGAAACCCGAGCGAATGCAAAAACTTTTCCGCGAGCTCGATTCGTTTGAGGAGATCGCCGGTGACGCCGGTTCCGTAGGGAATGCGCGAAGAAAGGCAGGCGGCGGCTGGCTTGTCCCAGTTCGGCAGACCGAGCGCGTTCGCCGCATCACGCACGTCTTGCTTGGTGAAATCAAGTTCGTTCAACGGACTGCGGACACCATGCTTGATCGCCGCCGCACGACCGGGACGGATGTCGAAAGCGTCTTCGGCATTCATGCCATCGAGCACATGGGAAGTCCTCCGGGCGTCGGCGATCTTCCGGAGCGACGCGTAGACGTTGTTCTTGCAATGGTAGCAACGGTTCGGCGCGTTGATGATATATTCCGGATCCTCAACTTCATCCGTCTCAATGACCTCGAGTTCGGCACCCATGCTCTTTGCCAGTGCAATGGCACCTTGCCGCTCTGACTCCGGAAGGCTCGGCGAGACGGCGAGCACGCCAAGTGCATTCTTTTGCAAGACATCAGCAGCCATCTTTAAAACCAGGCTGCTGTCCACACCGCCGGAGAACGCGACCACCACCCGCTCCATGCGGGCGAGATGTTCGCGCAAGCGTTCCAGTTTTTCGTTGAGTTCAGGAGACATCATCATTCAGTTTGCAGTGGTAACCCGGGGGCTGTCCATGAAACTTTTCTGGAATCGCGGTGCGATATCCCGGATAAATTTTTCCATAAGAGCGATAGTCACTTCATCACTGCGTGAGCGCTCGCCAATCTCAGCCGTCGTGAAATTATCAGTTACCAAAGCCAGCACGGTTGCATAGGCCCAGCGATGATTCACGCCGCGCGTGACGTTGTCCCGCAGGGTGAGCCAGATGCGCCCGGCGTGGCTGGAAGTGCTCACGTCCTGGCCGATGAACCAATAGAAGTAATGGGCACGCAGCGGCCGGCGAGTGCCATCCTTGAGTGTGATGTCCTTGCGGATGTAGAGATCGCGCACGCTCAATTCGCGACCTTCACCCATCGGCAGCTTGCGCGTGGTGCTTTCCAACAGCGTCCAACCCTGGCCTTGAAGACAGACTTCGGGCCGGTGGATGCTGCGGCGCTCCGCTCCGCTGAGGACGATCTCGCAACGAACCACGTCGCCGGACGCAGCAGTCGGTGCAGGTGAATAATAAACTGCCTTGGCAAACTGAGTATCGGCGGGCAGAAGTTTTTTTTCCACCGGATCCGGATCGCACGGCTCCGAGATGAAACCCGGCAGCGTTGCGGGTAGCTCCATCACCACGCCGAGTCCGTTGCCCAGCGTGATCTCGGGAGAGAACCGGCACAGCGCGGCAGCCCCGGCTGTGAGCAGAGCAAGGATCAGGCCGCGCCAGACGAAAGAAGTCATGGCTCGATCAAAGGAAGGGGCGCTTCAGATCCGAATCGCCGATTGAGAGCCGCCTCAGCCGCCTTCAAGCCGAGCAGACCAACCAGGAAAACGGCAATGCCCGCGAGCAGGTGAAAATTGGAGGTATAATCCTCGCCGTGACCGACGGCGAAATTCTGGCCGAAGAAAATACTGGCTACGATCAGGATCAAAATGCGCGCCATGTTGGCCAGCACCGCGAGTGGAAGGCTCAACGCGAACATTAGCGAGCGCCGCCAGAATGTGCGCTGCCGGAAATAGCCGTAGAGAGCCGAGACCATCATTAGGGCGAAGAGCGATCGCATCCCGCTGCAGGGCCCGTCCACACTGAGGCTGAACCACGCTCCCTGAGCGCGTTGTTCCGTGGCGGCGGAGATGAGCGAGGTTCCTTCCTGCAATGTCGCGATGCCCGTCAAGTTCAGCAGCCAGGAGGTCGCGCTGACCATGAAATAGCGCAGTTGAAAGGCAAGAGTGTCCTCCAGAAAAACATAAGGCCAGGCAAAGCCGAGAATGAACCAGGCAAAACTGACAAGCTTGAAATGCTCCCAGCCCCAGAGCCAGAGCACCACGGCTGCCGCGAGTAATTGTAGTCCCGCATAACCGACATAGTAAAAATTACCTCGATATCCCACCCAAAACATCAGCAGGCTAAGAACGATCAGCATCAAACCGGAGAGGCTCGGGGCCAGCTTAAGCGCAGACAATTTCCCGCGCCGACGCCAGACAAGAAACGCTGCGATGCAGGGTGCCAGTGCTCCATGCTGCCAGGTTGGTTGAGCCCATTGAATCTTCAGCCAGTGTGAAATCGTGAGGCGGAAATCGGCGTAGCCCGCTGCGTAGGGCATGAAGACAATGAGATAAACCAACGCCGCCCCGAACGGGACTAGCGACCATGAATTCAGCCGGTGAGCATGCGCAGGATGCGCGTTCTCCCGCTGAGTGACTGTGGTGGTACGGTTCATGTAATGGCGAACTCAGTTCAGGGATGCCGGCTTGGTGGCGACAATGAAAATTCTTGCCGCGAACCAAGAGGGAAACACGCGTCCGAGCCAGCGCAAGGGGCGCGACAAGGCATCCGCCAGTGCGCGAAGTTTGGGTCTGCGCCAGATGAATGGCATGGCGCCGAATGTGAACCCCTCACCGAGTTCCACGGACGCCTTGAAGCCGGCATGTTCCACCAGGCGCCGCAAAGTTCCGGGATGATAGAATCGTATGTGCGGATCGCGCCACGGTTCTTTGCGCGCGGTGATCGGACTTCCGCCCGGACACCAGAAGCCGGTCAGGAGGAATTCCAGTCGCGCGATCCAGAGCGCCGAGTTCGGCACGCTGATCAGCACTTGCCCTCCCGGCTTCAAGCAGCGCAAAATTTCCGCAAGCGCCTTCTGCGGTTCCTGGAGGTGCTCCAGTACTTCGAAACAGATTGCGGTGTCCACACTGGCATCGGCCAGGCTTGTGATTCCCCCGGCACTCAAGACACCGACATTCAATCCCAAGGCTTTCGCCTGCTCCAGGGCCATGGGCGAGATGTCAAATCCGCGGTAGTCCACCCCGCCCTCCTTCAGCGCGCGCCCATATCGCGATCCGTCACCACAACCGTAGTCGAGACAACTCGCGCCCCGCGGAATCGATTTTGCGAAGAGTATTTTTTCCTCCGGGGTGATGTTGCCATCACTCGGTGTCCACGCGTCTTTCCGGTGTGCGGCGTGATTCCAATAGTCGTCGTAGTAATTGGTGGCGTTCAAGATTGGGGCAGGTTGGTGGGTTGCTTCATGGGAGATGGGAGCTGTGAATTCCGATGCATGAGGATGCGGAATAACCAAACGATGCAGCGGGCCGGAAAAACAACCATGGCCGCAGCAAGTCCCCGGCTCAGGCAATCCAGGTGCCAGCGGGAAGCAAAACGGAAGCGGGAGTTTTTCGCAAAGAACGTGCGTTGGATTCTCAGGGCGAAAGGAATCTCACCGCGCCAGAAAGTTTGGGCTATGCCAGTTTCGATGGCGGGGTCGCAAAGCTCGATGCGGCTGCCACCATCAACGAAGAGTTGAAAGCCAGCTCTGCGGGCCTGACGCGTATAACTGCTGTCGCCCGCGTAATGAGGCCAGCGGCCGGCATCCGGCAGACCGATGTCGCGCATCACGGTGGCGGAGAAGGCGACCTGATAGCCGGCGAGAACATCAGCGGGCGCGAGTTCATCTCCCACGGGGAGAACGGGCCGTCGCCCCAGGCTGCAGGTCGCGGATGGGTGGCCGTTGATCAATGCACAGGAGGCGAGGATGTGCGAAGGATTATGCCGCACATGATCAACAATCCGACGCAGCGATGGTTCATCGGGACCGGTGTCGTCATTGAGCCACACAATCTCGGTGACGCCCATCTCCATGGCGCGCCGCATTCCTCTGACGATGGCCCCGGTCCAGTAGAGATGACCGGTGCCCTTGACGATCTCCACGTGAGGATGCTTCTGGCGCACGGCAGCTCCCGTGCCATCGGTGGAGCCGTCATCGACGACGACGATCTTCCATGCGGGATCAATCGCGCACCAGGCCAGACGATCTAGGCAAGCCAGCGTAACCCGCATCCGGTTGAAGACAGGAATGATAATAACCGCGAGTGCGGGTGATGTGCCGCTCATGGAAATCTTCGCTTCAGGAATTCCGCCAGCCGCTCCGCCACTGCGGCGTGAGTGTATCGGGCATGAAGCAGCTTCTGCTGGCGAGTTTTTTTCTCCGCAGCCCAGGCGGGTTCAGCCCGCAGTTTGTGGATGAGCACGTCAATGGCGGCGACATCACCGGGAGGAAAGACAAGATCACTGTCATCAAGCACATCAGGTATGGCACCGGAAGATGATCCCGCAGCCAGAGCTCCGCAGGCGATGGCTTCGATCAGAATATGTCCGAACTGTTCCTCCCAGCGAGTTCCGCTGCGGTCCACAGGATGACTTCCCAGCAACAGGAGATCCAGGCTTTGAAGAAAGGCTGGCAGATCGTGATGCGGCACGGGATCAAACAAATGAAGCCAGTCCACTTTCG
Source organism: Verrucomicrobiota bacterium (assembly GCA_009885695.1). Taxonomy (GTDB): domain Bacteria; phylum Verrucomicrobiota; class Verrucomicrobiia; order Verrucomicrobiales; family Verrucomicrobiaceae; genus VFKE01. The sequence continues at coordinate 29,487 of VFKE01000057.1, forward strand.
CCGCTTTGGATTGTAGATGTTCTCGCAGCGGGCCATGCCCCTTGAGCGCCAGATGAACGCCGCTCGGTCCGCCGCGCTCAGCCGCAGGCAGCGACTCCATCGCGTGCACCACATCGAGAACTCCCTTTTCTTCCACGAGGCGACCGGCGAATCCGATGATAAAGGCATCTTCCGGCAATCCCGCTTCGTGCAGAAGTTGCGCGCGGCGTGCTGCGTTGACGGGTTGAAAATGTTTGGGATCAACACCCACCTGCGGGCAGACCAGCACGCGATCTTCCGGCATGCCCGCTGAGATCACGATACGCGAAGCGGCCTTGTTCCCGCAGATCCAGAAATCAGACAGGCACGCGCTGAGCTGGTAGATTTTTTTTAGGATCATACCCTTCAACCCGGGTCGCAATACATTCTCCCAGGTGAACTCGCCAAAATATCTGATCTGACCGGAACGACGCGCCTGCAAGAGCGCCTGCCACTTGAGAAACGACCAAGGCTCATTTTCCACCAGCACATAATCCCAGCGGCGGCTGCGCAAGATTGATCCCAGGCCACGCATAAAAAATCGAGTGACACTGGCGACGCTGCCAATATCATCCAGACGATGACACTCGAATTCTGCGGGTGATGCTTCCTGACCGAAGCGATCACCATCCAAACCGTAGAGACCTTTGAGGCTGCTGGTCATCACAGTGGCGCAGGTGAGATTGAAGTGTCGCGCCAGTTCCGGAAGTTTCTTGGCATGCTCCGCAACCGCATAAGTGTGGGCGATCAAAAGCAGGCTGGGCAAAGGGTCGTTCATCGGCTGGCGTCGCCCATCATTCCGGTCCGATGCCGTCATACTGCTTGTTCACGCTTTCCTTGTTCTCCCAGGCATAGGCCTTTCCGAAGAATCGCTTCTTGATCCACTGTTTGAAGTAAAACAAAGACCTCTCGTGCCACCGGGCACCGTCGCCATAGCGCATGTCCTCGCTGCGATTGATGCGATTGCGCCACCTTGAAAGGAACGGCTCCCGCGCATGAAGAATGCGGACCCGAGCTCCGGCAAACCAGAGCGCATACGCCCTCAAGTTATATTCTGCGCCAAAAATATACTGCCGGACATCGGACTCATGCAAGGCGATGCGCAGCGGCCCCTGGTCGGTAAAGCCCCTCCGCGTGCCCTTCGCCTTCTCCCAGTCCGATTCGCATTCATCATAGAGAGCCAGCCAGCGCCGCAGCAGCGCCTCAACTTCAGGGCACCGGCGAAAGGCGAGCACGCCGCCATTGGGCTCGGAAAAAATCGCCGGAACCATTTTAGCCGGCATGGCATAGCGGATCGAATCACGACTGTAGGCAAACGGAAAGCGATCCAGAATTTCGAACAGGTCCGGCACCGGCCAGAGCATTTCCGTATCAGCATCCAGATAGAGCGTCTTCTCGAAGGGACTGTGCAGCAGCGGTCCGATCTTGTCGCGGAAGGTGCCCTGAATTTCGGGATGAATGGCCACCGAGCCGAATGTGGCGCGCAGCCAGTCGCCCCGCGTTCGCAAATCGTCTTCGCTCGTGAACACGATCATCGGCATGCCGGGGTGGTGTCGGTGGACCGATGCCGCAGAGCGGGCCGCCTCGGCCAGATGCCGGTCACCGTAGGCGATGTAAAGCACGCCTTCGCGCATGTCTGCCCCACTGTTCATGGCAAGTGTGAGTTTGCGGTGAGTTGTGCTGGCATCTTTGTGTCCGCAGACATCAGGTTTGTGGGAGGGCACTTGAAACCACCGCCTTGGAGCCCAGCCTCATGTCGAAGTGACGACGCAAAGCCTGACAAGGACGTTCCACCAAAAACCACGCCATCCCGCCAACCAGCACGGCGACGAGCATGTTAACAGGAAATCCGTTCCACGAGGAAACTCCGGTGGTCCAAACATCAGCCGGGGCGGTGAATAATTGCTGCCAGAGATAAATGCTGTACGAAGCAATTCCCAGGGCGGTGAGCGGCTTCCAATTCATCAACTGAAAAAGCCATCCGCCACCCCCACTAACCAGTCGCACCAGCCAGTAACTCGTCAGCGCTGCGATTACGGTTGCCTTCAAAGGATATAGCCAGCCCCCATAAGCAGCGGCAACTGAAAGCCTCTGGATCGCGAGCGCGCCAACGAAAAGTCCCAGATGCAACAAAACCTCCATCGTCCGAAGCCGTCCTAGTTGCCTCCCGGCACACTCATGAGCCCAGATCGCGGCCAACGCCCCTGCCATGAGACCATCCGCATTGCACATGAGCCACCGCCAGCAGGAAACCCCCAAGAGCGACCGCATGATGAACGCAACTATGATTCCCGACCAGGCCACCCTCTTCAATATTTTTAAAGGCAGGAAGACGACCGCGAGCGGCCAAAGCAGGTAAAACTGCTCCTCCACGGACAGCGACCAACAGTGGGACGTTATGAAATCCGTTTCGGCCACATGGTTGCGAAAAAAGAAAAGGCTGGCCCATTGGGACCAAGCGTCCAACCGCAACCAGCCACCCATGGAAAGCAAAAGAACGATGCCCAGATACGCAGCCAGCGGGGGCGCAAGCCGCAAGACCCGGCGAGCCCAGAAACGGCGTAAGTCCACGAGGCCCGTCGAGTGCCGTTCCACCAAGAGCAGTCGTGTGATAATAAATCCACTGATCACAAAAAACACCTGCACACCAAAATAGCCGCTGAGCGTCCGGTGAAGTTCACGAAACACGCCGTAACTCATCCAGCGGGGATCAACTCCAGCATGGGCGAATACGACCATGAGCGCCGCCACAGCGCGCATCCCATCAAGGGATGGGAGGCGGCCAGCGCGATGAGAAGGCACTTTCACGCCCAAGAAGTGTATTTGTATGTCATGCCCGAATTCACTGGTCAACCTCCACGCTCCCGACCGCGCGTGCCGGGTTGCCCGCGACAATCACTGCTGCGGGCACATCTTTGGTCACAACCGCGCCCGCCCCGACCACGGCTCCATCGCCGATGGTGACACCCTTCAAAATGATCGCCCGGGCACCGATGAAGACTCGGGCACCGATGCTTACTGGCGCTGTCGCGACTTGAGTTCCGGTCAGGGGAATGGGATGCGCGTCGTGATCCATGATCAAGGCCCCGCTTCCAATCATGGTGCCGCGACCGATCTTGATGCTCGTTCTCGCGCTCAACGTGCAACCCGAGAGGCCGGAGCCGTCGCCGACGCGGATCAATGCCCCCGAAGCCACCAACGTGATGACGATGGGCTGGATGAGACCGATCTCATTGTAGCGTGCCTTACTGAGGAGGACAAGATTCCGCCCCAGCTCCAGAGTGGCACCGTCGGCCACGCGGATGATCGGCATCCCGTAGATGCGATGGGTGAAATCAGGACGGCATCGCAAGCGACAGGCGACACGCCAGACGTTGATGAATGACCACAGGTTCCCGATCATGAATGACTCGCTTCAGGATGATGCATGCCGATGACTGCCGCTGTTTTTGCGGAAGAATCGGTCGCACCGGGACAGACTGACTGAAAAATTTGCAGCAGTGCGGCTGCGTATTCGTCGCTTGCCAGAACTTTCCTGGGCGCAGTCCCGACCGAGGGCTGCCACGCGCCCGACACGAACTCCGCCAGCACCGCCGCCATGCGCACGGCATCAAATTCCAGAAACCGTCCATTCGCTCCCTCTTGTAAAATCATCTCCGATCCGTGGTGCCGCGTCAGAAAAAGCGGCAGCCCGCAGGCGTCCGCCTCCACTTCGACCAGCGCAAATGCCTCAGAATACGAAGGAAGCAGGAAAGCATCAGCGGCTGCGAAATATTTTTCAACATCTGGAACATTGCCAGTAAAGGTCACGAACTCACGCCAGCCTTCAATGCTCCGGGACAGTTCTTTCTGGAGTGCGCCTAAACGCGATTCCGCGCCGCCGACGACAAGCAGCTTGGCCTCCGGATGCTGCTGGCGCAGCAGGGCCACCGACTCCACCGCGAGGAAGAAGCCCTTGCGACGGTAGTGACCGGTGCTGACGAAAATGAAGACTTTATCCGTGTCCGAGCACGAGAGCTGCGCGCGCATCTCCCTGCGCCAGCGCAGCCGCACGCCCGGGTGAAAGCGGGTGGGATCGTAGCTGTTGGGAAGAACGCGAAGGCTGGCTGCATGTTGCAAACTCCTCCGGCGGACATCCTGCGACACGGCATCGGACACGCAGAGAATGCGCCGGGCCGTCGTGCTTCGCAGAGCTTGGTTGGCGTTGCGCAGAGCGAGCCGGCAGCTGGCGCGCTCAATGAGGTCGCGCAGCGAATGCACGCCGAGTTCCTGCTGACACCGTTCCCAGTCCCAGGGGGAAAAGTGAACGTGGCAGACATCACACTGGGGAAGATACCAGGCCACGGTATAAATAATGTCCGGCCGCGGCTCCTTCCTGACTGTGAAATTCCACCAGCTCCGGAGACGTGCCCAGAGACCAAACGCGTGAGAATACAGCACCCGGACGTCACCAATCCGCGGTAAACGAATCACCCGGTCAACTTTGACATCCGCATCGCAATGCCAGCACCACACTTCGATCTCATAGCCTGCGCGGCGCAGTACAGGAAGCGCGCGCACCACGCCTTTCATGGAAGGACTCGAGAGCGAGATATTAGGATCGATGATAAGAAGTTTCATGCAGGCTTGCGAAAGAGCATCAAGATGCCAAAGGGACTGCGCGACTTCCGGGCCGCGCGATCCAGATTCGTTTCCTGGTCAACCCAGGCCACAGGGAGGAAGACGCCTCGCGCGGGAAGTTTGTCCGCGCGCATCATGGCCTGAGTTGTATCCTGTGTGAGAAAGTAGTCGGACCAGAGCGGTTCCCATCCGTGCGGCGCGAAAAGCGCGCGCAAGTCATCCGCGGTGTAACCCTCGCGCACATGGTCGTTGTTCGGGAATGGCTCCGGCGGGTGCGGCGTGGTGATGATGGCATGACCGCCGGGCCGAAGGATGCGGTTGAACTCCGCAGCGGCTTTCTCGTGCCCCAGAATGTGTTCTATGACCTGCGTGCTCATCACCATGTCAGCGCTCCGATCCGGCAGCGGAATGTCCAGCACGGAACCGCGCATCAGCTTCGCGCGCGGGTCATGGCCGAGATTGCGCTTGAGCTGCACAAAGTTACTGGCATCAAATTCCAGGGCGACAACCTCGCGACACAGCCCCTTGTGCAAAGCCCGTCGCGCAAACTCGCCCGAACCGGCTCCGCCATCGAAGACCGTGCCTGCCAGACCGATCCTCGACCACGCCTCCGCGATGCGCGGCCACTCCACCCGATACCGGATGGTATTGGCGGTGTAGCAGACGGACCGGAAGATGGAGCGCAGTGACATCACGCGCGACGCGGGCTGAATCGGCTGGCACCTGGTGTGCGACCAGCCATCGAAGTCATGTCCAGCCCAGTGCTACCCGCGGCCCGCTGCGGCAGTGGCTTCGGTGCCGGCAGGGTGCAGAGAACGGCGGTGGAAACCCAGAGCCAGAAGAATCCATTCAATGGAAACACCAGCAGGATGTTTCCGGCGAGGCAGGAAGTAATGAGAAAACTTAACCCGAGCCCGACACACAACGCCATCAATTGTTTAACCTCCGGGTCAGTGGTGGACTGAAGCTTCCGATGCAACACATGAAGTGTCCAAGTCAGAACGGCGAGGATCGCGCCCAAACCCAGGGCGCCAAAGCGCAGAAGGGTCGCACTAAGAATGTCATGGTGATGCAACCCCGCCTGGAGGGTGTCGTAGCTTCCACTCCAAAACCCAAAGAGGGAATAGGCCGCCGGATTTCTCAGCACATGAGCGAATCCCGAAAGGCGATCACTGTAGGTTCCCACCGTGCTCAACTGCCCGGCCAGCGAACCTGAATCCACCTTGGTGAAGAGCCAGAGATTCGCATCCTCAAGATGATCCAGCAGCCATGGCGAGACGGTGACCAGAACCAAAAATATGCTGACCATCACCGTGTAGAACAGTCGCGTGCGCATGGGCGAGAGGAAGCACCATGCGGAAATAGGGGCAAAAATCAGCACCGTCAGTCCCGCCCGGCCCGTGGAAGCCACCAAGCCGGAAAGATAAGCGACAATCATGAATAGCGCCACGATCCAGGACAGCCTACCCTGAGCAGCCATTCCAACTCTTCTGGGGATACGTGCCAGATACCAGCACATCACGGCCATTGCGGCGCACAAATTCGCCAGCGCAGTTGGACTGTTCAGGGTTGAGAACGCCCGAACCCGGTTCGTAAGCAACTGCTTGATCTCAATACTCAAACCCGTTCGCAGGTAGGCAATCTCAAAGGGCAGAAATCCTTGAAGCGCCTGCACAACGCCATAGAGCGCCACCGGCAGGAAGACCCAGAGTGCGAAACGGAAAATCTTGATCATCTGATGCGGATACGGAAACAAGACTGGCACCACAAAAAGCAGCAGACTGTAAAGTCCTCCGTTCGCGACCCCCTGCATCACCGCCTCCACTGAGTTTCCGCCTGCGAGTCCGGCGATCAAGCCGGTCAAGGCAGTGATGGCCAGCCCGACCAAGAATAGAATCCAGTGCATTTGTCGAACGGCATAGGCCCCGGCAACTCCGCCAAAAGCGAGCGCGACTACGATGGCGGAAAACATCACGGGTGTGATGCCCAGGATGTAGTGCAGGTCGCGCTTGCTCACATCGCCAAAGACAATCGTGAACCGCTTGAGCAAATCGGAATAAGCGCAGGCAAAAATCCAGACAAAGAACGCCACGCGGGGAGCGATCAATCCGAGCACGCCTCCACCAATGAGGAGATAGAAACAAAGATGCGCCAGAGAGTTGCCACTGCTCAACAGAACGGAAAGTGTGACAAATAAACCGCCGATCACTCCGGCAATAATGACAACCGCCGTGAATATTGGATTTTGTCCGTTCATAATTTTGGGAAATGCGCGGGTGAATGCATCAGCGCACGCGCAGAGCGGCCATCGTGTCCCGCCAGGAAAAAATCATCGTGATAGGCGCGGTGAGCGAGCGCACCTGCGCCCAGGCCAGCCAGCGCATTCCCGGCATCAGGAACGTTCCCGCGAACCAGGCGACGTAATAGGCCACCGCAGTCGCCCAGGCAGCGCCCTGCGCGCCGTAGTGCGGAATCCACCAGAGATTGAGGACAATATTGATCGCAGCGCCTGCGAATGCCGCATAGGCGCCGTAGCGCGCGTGACCCGAAGTCACGAGAACAAAAGAACGAACCTGGCCGTGCAGATAGGCGAGCGATGAGAGGCAGTGGATGAACAGCACCGGACCGCAAGCGGCAAACTCTCGCCCATAGATCAAGCGCACCAGGTAGTCGCCAAAAATCCACCAGCCGAGCGGAGCCAGCAACCCGAGCACGCTGAGCACTTGCAGCAATGCGGACGTGGTGCGTCGGAACACTGCGGGATTCGATTGCTCGATCGCCGCCAGCCTCGGAAGGTAGGAGGCCACGATCACCGGAATAAAAAGAAAAATCATCTCCGAGAGCCGCGTGGCGGCGCCATAAATGCCAGCCTGCTCGTTGCCCGCCATGGCATTGAGCATGATCTGGTCGAGCCGCAGCAGCAGCAGTGCACCACTCTGGGCGATGAAATGCGGGGCCGCCCGCGCCAGCAGTGCACGCGCCGCTATCGGGTGTGAGCGACGCAGATCACTCGCCCACCCCATGCGCCAGGCGGCCCAGAAAACGAGCGCCGCAGAGACAAAACACTCCAGCACGATCGCGCCGCACATGGCGACGACGCCGAACCCTGCGACGAGGCAGAGGACTTTGGCGGCATTCGAGACTACACTGGCAATGATGGCAAACTTCGGCGCACGCCAGGCCTCGCCACACGCATCCCAGCGAGTATAGATCGCAACATGTCCGTTGAAGATAAAAACGACGGAGAGCACCAGCGTGGGGACCATCAAATCCATCCGCTGCATCACCCACGGAGTGACAAGACACACCACCAGCGCGATCAATCCCAGGACGCAGAGCAGCCGGAAGCCGGTGCCCATCAGCGGACCCGCGATGCGCGGCCGTTGCGCCATCTCCTTCACAAGCACCTGCCGCAAGCCCAGCTCGGCGAAGAAGGCCGCCAGACTCGTGATGCCCAGCGCGGTGGAAAGGCGGCCGTACTCAGCCACACCCAGCGCGCGGGCCAGCAAGGTGCCCACGATGAAGCCGAGCATGAGCCGGGCAAACTGCGCGCCAAAGAGCCAGGACAGGCTTTTGCGCAGTTCACCCCGGCGGGGCGACTGCTTCTCGAGCGCGACTCCCGCGCCCTCCGATGTTTCAGCAATTTCCATGCGCAAGCTGGCTCACTCTAAGAAGCCTCGTAACCGCATCTCGTGAGAGTGCGGGACAAACTCGCCTCGCTACAAAGCATCCAATCTTCCCGCGTTCTCACGAAACGCGGCTACACAATTAATTAATCTGCTCCGGCGCGGTCGATCTGCGCAATTACGCTCAATCACCGATGATATGAGTCTCGACCAGCTCGCACAAAATGTGGCCGACAATCATGTGGCACTCCTGGATGTGGGCGGTGATTTCCGACGGTGCGTGAAAGGTGATCTCGGCCAGCTCCGAGCACTGGTTCTGAGCGCTGCCAGTGAAAGCGACTGTCAGGCAACCCTTGTCCTTCGCCGCCTGCAACGCCGCAATCACGTTGGCGCTGCTGCCGGAGGTCGAGATTCCGATGGCTATGTCTCCCTCGACCGCCAGCGCTTCGATCTGGCGCGCATAGATGCTTTCGAAGCCGAAGTCGTTTCCGCCGGCGGTGAGTATCGAGGTGTCGGTGCTCAGGGCGATCGCGGGAAGTGCGCGCCGGTTGCGACGGTAGCGCACCACAAACTCCGCAGCAAGATGCTGCGCATCCGCCGCACTGCCACCGTTGCCGAAGAAGAGGATTTTCTTTCCAGACTCCAGAGCTGCGATAACCCGGCGCGCAAGGTCTTCGATGAATCCAGATTGCTCACGGAGTTTTTCCACAGCGGCAAGATGGCCTTCGAGCTGGCCCTGGATGATTTTACCGAAGTTCATGGATCGTTGACGGCGGCGAGGAGTTCGTCCGGGGTGAGGGTCGCGGTACCGAGCTTGGCCACGACGATGCCGCTGGCATGATTGGCAACGTCCGCCGCAGTTTCCGGGTTCATGCCACTGGCCAGCGCGAGTGTCAGCAGCGCGATTGCTGTGTCGCCCGCACCGCTGACATCAAAAACTTCACGCGCGCGCGTTGGAATGTGATGGGGTTTTTTGCCTGACTGAAATAGCATCATCCCCTGTTCCCCAAGCGTGATGAGCACGCGTGGCACATCCCATTTTTTCAGCAAGGCCGCACCAACCCGGAGGATTTCATCGTTCTTGTGCGGAGGCAGATCGCGGTGCGAGTCCGCGATTCCAGCGGCGGAAAAAGCTTCAAGGCGGTTCGGCTTCACGATATCCACTCCCCGCCACGAGAGCGGATTGCCCGGTGAGGGATCCACCGTCACGAGGATTCCGGCCGCACGGGCGATGCGGGTGACGGTTTCGACCAGTGCGGCGGTGACAAAGCCTTTCCCGTAATCTTCGATGACGATGGCATCGAGATTTTCGCTCAAGGCCTGGAGTTTATTCCCGACCTGACGCAGCTCGATGTCGGTGAGCTGCTGGAGGCTTTCGCGATCCACCCGCACGACCTGTTGCTGGCGGGCGATGATGCGGGCCTTGGAGATGGTGGGCACCGTTTTGCTGACGAGCATGGGTGCGCAGTTCACGCCCTCCTCCTTGAGCAGGGCGCGCAGCTTCTCCGCCTGGGTGTCGCAGCCGATGCGGCCCATGATCGAGATGTGCTTGGTGAAAGGCGCCACGTTACGCGCGACGTTGGCCGCGCCGCCGGGATACCAGGTCTCCTTGCTGACTTCAACCACGGGCACCGGCGCTTCGGGCGAGATGCGCCGCACGCTGCCCCAGATGAAATGATCCAGCATCACATCGCCGATGACGAGGATGCGGCAACTGGCAAATTTCTTTAGATCAGCGCGGGTCACACGAGTCCTTGGAAGATTGTGCGGATATTTGGACAGGATTAACAAAATTCGACTGGATTAACAGGAAGAATTGATGCTTTGCAAAAGTGATGTGCGGCAGGTGTATCAAGCGAGGCACCTCAATTAATTTATCCCTTCTTGTCAATCCAGTCGAATCTTGTTAGTCCTGTCTAGTCTTCACGCCTGGCGCGGACTGCGGCAGCGAGTTCATCGAGAATTTTTTCCGTCGTGTCCCAGGAGACGCAGGCGTCGGTGATGCTCTGGCCGTAGGTGAGCGGTTGATCTGGCTTCGCTTCCTGCCGTCCCTCGCGCAGATGACTTTCGATCATCACGCCGGTGACGCCGTGGCGGCCCGATTTGATTTGTTCCGCGATGTCATGGGCGACGAGTGACTGCCGGGCGTAGTCCTTAACGCTGTTGCCATGACTGCAATCCACCATGAGATGAGGAGGAAGCCCGCGGGCGTTGAGTTGGCCCACCGCGTTGTCCACGCTGGCCGCATCATAATTGGGTGAAGCCTTGCCACCGCGAAGAATGACATGGCAGGCGTCGTTGCCACGGGTCTGCACGATGGCGGCAGTGCCGTGCTTGGTGACCGAAAGAAAAACGTGCGATCCTTGCGCGGCCGCGATGGCATCGAGCGCGATCTGAATGTTGCCGTCCGTGCCGTTCTTGAATCCGACCGGCATCGACAGTCCAGAGGCCAACTGACGATGCACCTGGCTCTCCGTGGTGCGCGCACCGATGGCACCCCAGGAAACCAGGTCGGCGATGTATTGCGGTGTGATGGTGTCGAGAAATTCCGTTCCCGCAGGCACTCCCATCCCGATGATCTGCACCAGCAACTGCCGGGCTTCGCGAATGCCTTTATTGATGTCGTAGCTTTCATCGAGATGAGGATCATTGATGAAACCCTTCCAGCCGACCGTGGTGCGCGGCTTTTCAAAATAGACTCGCATCACGAGTTCGAGATCAGCAGTGTGCTTCGCCCGGGCAGCCTGGAGCTTGCCAGCGTATTCGAGTGCGGATTTTGTATCGTGGATTGAGCACGGTCCCACCACGACCAGCAAGCGGTGTGCGCGGCCCTTCATGATGGCCTCGGCGGCGAGTCGTGATTTATTGACAAAATCTTCCTGAGCTTCGGACAGTCCCACTTCTTCGATAAACACGGCAGGCGGCACCAGGTCGCGGATGTGCTTGATGCGGAGGTCGTCAGTGCGGTGTTTTTCGCTCATCTAGTTGCGGTAATTTTTGGGGTGCCAAAGTGGACGGCGACGGGAAAAGGTCAAGCGACGGAGGACTGAAAGCTGACTGGAAGCTGACTGGACTGAATGGCGCTTAGTTAACAGCCTGTTGAAAAACGAGGTAACACGGGCTTCCAGCCTGTGATGTTGATCAGGCCTCTGGCCTGATGCGTAGGAGAAACGACAGGCTGGTGCGCAGCCGCGAAGCGAACCCTGTCGCACACTCAGCTAGGATGGCCGAGTTACTTTTTCAACAGGCTGCTAAGCGACATTCCTGACTGTATTGCATTCTTGGCCAGTGCTTTCCTTGTAGTCACGCTACCGCCACCGGTCGTCTGGTCGGAAACAGGACCGTTCTCAAGTTGGCGGATTTGGGCAGAGACACGGTTGAATCGTCACTGCGATTCACGAGCAGGAACCAAGGAAGGAGCAGGAGGCACCCAATCCACGACTATAACAATACCAATGAATTATAGTAATTGTAGCGAACGAGCGAGATAATGAAAGCTAAAATATAAACTTTTCTTAATTAAAATCGCCAAGGAATTGCTTTCGGGGATGCCATGTTAAAAAGTGGTCTTCGGCTTCAGCCGGCGGTTTCCGACTGATCCTGTTGATTATTTTGAGTCATCCGGCATCAGATCCTCGTTGATCCTCGTTGATCCGCTTTGACTCTGCTGGAATCAGGTGTCCCTCTGAATCAAACCGCAACTGGATCACCCTGTCGAAGACAGGGTCGGGCCTCCTGCCTTTCGGCAGGAGCTTGGCGGGATCTGCGCCCAGCACCTTGAGCAGGGCGGGAATGTAGCAGGTGGCACCAGAAAATCAGAACGCATTTCTTGTGTTCCTTCGTCTGGATCTCACTCGCCAGTTTATTGGACTGCTCATCGCTGAAGCGAACATCGATATTCAACCCCAGCGCGTCGCTGAGTGGCACGAGTGTCTGCCGCATGCGGCAGCTCGCCTTGGAATCAGCGCATGCAAAAAGCTGTTCGGGCACCATTGCATTTCCGTCCACGGCGAAGGTCTTGAAATACGCAACATAAGCCTTCGCGCGAGTCTCACCCGCAGGCGACAAGTCGGCACCGCTGGCCGTTTCTCCACGAGTCGGATGACGAGCACAACTGTGTCTTGCAGTTCGTGATTCTCCTTGTTTTCTCGGGCTTCCCGAACACGGCGGACGCACATCCCAGCACCATTAGACTCCAGCAAAATAAATTGATTTTCCTGACAGGAGGGAGCTTCTCCGGCGATCACAAACTTGCAAATGCTGCGTCCATGAGTTTGAATTATCCTCCCGACTAACTTGACTGGAGTTACTCTCCGTTCTGCATCCCGCACGCCGTGGATTGTCTGCTAAAAACGGAGCTGCTAGTGTTCTGTCGCAGAAATGTCTAGACAATAGATATTTTCCTGCCATGGTCCGGCATGAATCTAAAAACCACTGGCGTCACCCTGTCGAGCGAACAGCGGAAAC
>VFKE01000006.1 GCA_009885695.1 Verrucomicrobiota bacterium
CCAAGCTCGGGCTTTTCGACCTGGAAGGTGCCCGCAAGTTTGGAATCAACAGCCTGCGTCAAGCAGACAACTACTGACTGGAGAGCCGGATGCGGGAAATCCGCCAGTCCGGTTCGGTGGGAGGGACGGCGCAACTCAATGCGCCGTCCCTACCTCAATCTTGCGATTAATCATCGTTTCTCTAGGCCAGTCGGGCAAAACCCCGCTGTCCACCTGCCACGCCGGACTCCCCGGCCAGCCTGCCGTTAGTGATCAGCCCGGCGATTTCGCCCATGACCTCATCGGCGGCGGCCAGCACTTGCTGCATCTTCGCCTCGTCGTGCGCCAGCATGACATAATACTGGGTCGACACGAGGAAGCCGCGCTCCCCCATTTTGCGCACGTACAACGTCTGCGCCAACGGGGTGTCCGCACCAAGGCCGAAAACCATCGTGGGTGTCGCCGGCATGCCGCCGACCGTGAGCTTGCAGACCGGGTGCCGTGCGGCCAGGTCCTGCAAGCCCGCCTGCAGCACGCCACCGCGCGTCCAGACCAGTTCATTGACGCGCAACCGCTGCACTTTTTCCAGCACAGCCAGTGCCGCGGCGGGACCGACGCCGTCCGTCCAGTAACTCGAGGAGATGAAGCTCCCCTCCGCCGCCTGCATGATTGCCTCGCGGCCGACGACGGTACCAAACGGGAAGCCGTTGCCCATGGCCTTGGCGTAGACCGCCAGGTCGGGCTCGATACCAAAGCGGCTCAAGGCACCCGGGAGGCCGTAACGGAGACCGCTACTGACCTCGTCGATAATAAACACTCCGCCGGCCGCCCGGCAGCGCGCCGCCACCTTTGCGATAAAGTCGTCCTTCGGGAACTGCGACCGCATCGGCTCCATGACGACGGCGGCAAGATTTCCGCCCAACTGTGCGAGCGCGGAATCGAGCGAGGCCAAGTCATTATAACGGAATGGAAATGAGGTTCCCTTCAATTCACGCGGCACGCCCTTTGGATCGAGACCGGGCAGCAGGTGGCCATTGAGCGCATCCGTCTCGCCGAGGTTGGCCGCGAGGTACCAATCGTGCCAGCCATGATAGCCGCAGAAAGCGACTCCGCTGCGGCCTGTCGCTGCCCGTGCGATGCGCACACCCATCATTACCGCTTCGCCGCCGCCCCGGGTATAGCGGACCTTGCCCGCCCAAGGATGCAGGGCCAGGAGTTGCTCGGCGAGCTCGACTTCCTGCGGGTTCACCAACGAGCAATAAGTGCCTAGAGTCAGCCGCCGCCGCACCGCGGCGGTGACATCAGGATCGGCATAGCCCAGTAGCACGGCTCCGATGCCTCCAGCAAAGTCGATGAACCGTCGATCGTTCAAATCCCACACCTCACACCCGGAACACCGGGAAAAATAAGACGGCCATGATTTGGCATCGAACTGCTCGGCCCGCTTGGACAGCAAACCCGTTCCGCCGGAGATCAAGGCGCGGGCACGCTGCCACAACTCCTGGCCCCTTGAGGCTTCGGCGGGCACGGCGGTCGCCGGCAGGTGGGGTGCGAGCGTGCGCAGGGCGTTGTGTAGGAAAATATCGTCGATGTCACCGTGGGTCAGCCCCGTGTCCTCGCAGGCTTCGCGCAGGCTCAGCAGCGACTCGATGCCCACCAGTGTCATGTCGGTGCTGGTCGGGGCCTGGTGGTCCGCGCGAATTTGCTCCGGATGCAGCCAGAAGAAAAGCCCGCCGGTCGTGACACAGCGTCCGCGCAGTTCACTGACGGCAAAATCTGAGCCCCACAGGATGCGGCGCGGCCCAAGTATGTTCAGCGCGGCTCGAAAGGCCTCGGCTTCGCAGATCGCGGAGGTGTCGACGACGGCGTTATCCAAGTCCGCGAGGGCTTGCAGGCCGTGGCGGGCGTTGCGGTAGCTGAAACTGCGGGCGATGTGGGCCAGGATAAGTTTCGCCTTCGGATAGGTCCGGCAGAGCCGCCGGAGCGAGGCCTGGTTGCCGGCATCCTCCATTGCGCCATCCCGCACGATGTGGAGCATGAGCACGCCGCGCACCTCGTGCAGGAGTTCCCACATCCATTCGGGGGCGTATTCCTCGATGGTCGCGTTCACCGTGTCCAGCCTGCCCGAATAGCAGTGATAAACCTTGAGGCCACAAAACCGGCCACTGCGCAAAGCGGCGGCGACTCCGGCCTGGTTATCGGCCGGCGACGCCACCATCAGCGCGCGACTGATCGGCGTTCCGTGCTGGCTGACTTCCGCAGCGACCCAGGCATTCATCGCCGGCCGATCGGCCGTTATGCGCGGCATGCCAAAGTACAGGCCGTGGATGGTTGGAACCGGCATGTAGCGCTGCAGCGCCGTGCGATGCTCGGCGCAGCCCATGATTTTTTTCCCGTTGAGAATGGCCCATTCACCCGGTGGAAAGTGGGCGGCATTATACGGGTGGGTGTGGATGTCGTAAATTTCGGCGGGAAGAAAGCCCGCCAGTCCGGCTCCCGCCAGTTCATGGTCGCGCGGGGTGAGGGCATCGATGTATTTCATGGGGAAGACGTGGACGCCTGGGGCTCGGTTCGATGGATGAACGCAGGACGGCGCGGATCAGAGACCAAAGGCACCGGTGCCAGCATGGTGGAGAAGGTGAAGGGGAAAAAGTGAAATAAAGTGTCTCTCCCGTGTCTGTCCTCTAATAATAGAGAAATTGATAAGCATTCAGTGCCCACCGCACAAAAAATCAGGGCTTGGCCACTGGAAACAGCGCCTGCATCGCACGCACGGTTTGATCGACGAGAATCTGGCCGCCTTCAGGGCCGACTTTGTTCACGTGCGGCAGGCCGCTGTAGCTGCCGCCTTCGATGGCGAGCGCGGTGGGCAGATAAATGCCGCAACCGTTGGTGAGCTGGAGCACAAAGGTCTGCTGCGCGGGACTGCGGGCCTTCATCTGGATGCCCCAGTCGAGATACAGCTCAAAGGTGTTCGTGGTGATGGCGATGTCGCCGAGACGCAGGACATGCAGCTCCATCTCGTAAGGCGGGAGTTTGTCCGCTTCCTCAAATCGCTTCACGATGCCTTGTTCGAGTTTCAGCATCGTGATGACGCGGTTGTCCGGCTTCTCGACGACGCTGTATTGCGCGATGTTCTTCTTCGCGTCCGCATACTCGCGTTCGAGGATCTTGCGTGGGGGCAGGGACAGGTCTTCAACGATGTGGCCGAAGGGTGCGTCGGTGCGGATGTCGGCCTTCGCGGCATCGACCGTGTCCACAACGGCATTGCTGATGCGGCGGCCGAGTTCCTGCTGCCGCGTGAGGCCGCGCAGCTTGATCATGCGCGCCTCGGCGTCCTTGCGATACTGCGGATGCGGCGATTGATCACCCGCCGCACTGCACCAACCAAGCACGGTGAGATCTGGCATGTTCAATTTGGCCTTCAACTGCTCGCGAGCATCATGCCAGAAGTCGGCGTTGAGCGCGCTGCGGTCCTCCACTTCCTGCGACGGACAGGCGACATTGATCGCAACGGCTTGAAGCTGCTTGTCGGCATTCCAGAAGAACAGTGTCTCGATTCCTGAGTCGGAACCGGCCTCCAGGTGGCGGAAGCGCGCGTCGTTCGTCTTCGCATACATCTGCGCGTGGCCATCGGCGAAGACGGAGCGGCGGTTCTCGCCGATCTGCGCAAAACCGAGCGTCCAGCTCACACCACCCGGCTTGCGGCTCTTCCAGGCCTGCACGGCGGCCTGTGACATTCGCTCGACGAGAAACTTCGTGTATTCCGCTGGCTGCATGACGCCGTCCTTCGGAATCGGATAGGTGATGAGCGTCTCTTCTGGAAGAGACGAGGTCACCGGCGCGGTATGCGTGTGCGTGGCTGAGACAATAACCTTCCGCACATCAAAGTCCGGCAGCAGCGGCTTCAAATGCTGACGAAACTGCGCGAGCACGGAGTGATGAATGCCCACGAGGTCGCAGGAGATGAGGATGCTCTGGTCTGCCACCTTGCCGTCCTCCACCGACTCAATCGCCACTGCTGCAGCGATGATTGGTGCTTCGACGCTCTGCGAAATGCGCGTCCCAAACTGCCCAGCGAGCGCCACGGGCTTGTCCGGCGTGATGCTGACCGTGGCTGAGCCGATGCGGAGTTCGGCGGCGTTCAACGATGTCGTGACAAGAAGAGCTAAGAGAAGTCGCATGAGCGGAATGATGAATGGGGCTGACGCTGACGTGTTTCGCGCCTGATTTGTCGCGTGGACGGCGTGTGGTGCCGGGTTTCATGGCGTAGTTTTAACGTGCTGAGCATACCACTCCTGTCCGCGGTGCCAAGATTTCTTTGGCAGCGGGGTTGGCGGCGCTTCAGGATTGAGGCTGGAGACCGCAGGCTGGAGGATTTGGTGGCGGGGTCTTGCCTGTTTCGATCGATGTCGAGAACAAGATGGCTTCATATGTCTGCTCATATCCAGCCGTTCCTTAACGAGGCGCTGAGTAATACCACGAGCATTTATAAACCGGCCAAGCAGCCAGTTGAAAACCCCTGATTTTCATCGGCAGACGAAGCGCCCGCCCTGCAGTCTGCTCAACCGCCCCACCACCAGCGGTGCCTGCCGCTTTTGCACCGTCACAGCCGTTCTCCATTTTCCTTTTTTGGTTAAACTATTAACTGTGATCGTCCCTGGCCTTATGTGTTCCTCATTTATTTGGCCGATGATAACAGATCTCATTAAATCAATGTTCAGGTGAGCTTGTAGCGGGGCACCAAGGTCAACTCGTCATTCTGCGAATGGGGCGTTACATCGCATTGTAATACTAGGATTTGCCGACTCACACACCCGCACTCGCGGCTTACCTCCCCCGCAACGCATCACGGATCAGTTTGTCGGCGGTGATAGCCTCCGAGTCGGATTTCTTCACGAGATCCCCCACCACCTTCTGAGCTTCGCTCTGCTTGTAGCCCAGGGCGATGAGCGCCAGCATGGCGTCGGTTTGCGCGGCGGCGGACGGATCATTCGCGGCTTCGCCCTTCGCGGCCTGCCAGGTATCGACAATGCCGACCTTGTCCTTCAACTCGAGCACGATGCGCTCCGCAGTCTTTTTTCCCACGCCGCTGATGCGAGAGAGAGCGGTCACGTCGCCGCGGATGACGTTATCCTTGAAATCCGAAACGCTGGTGCCGCTGAGCACAGCGAGCGCAAGCTTGGGACCGATGCCGCTGACCCGGTCCATGAGCAGTTTGAACAAATCGCGTTCCTCGCTGGTGGCGAAGCCGAAAAGCGTATGGTCGCGTTCCGTGATGTGGAGATGGGTGAGCAGCGTGACTTCACCGGGGGTTCCTGCCAGTTTGTCGTAGGTGCTCAGGGGCACGAGACATTTGTAGCCGACACCGTGAACGTCCACGATGAGCTGGTTCGGCAGCGATTCGACGAGCTGTCCGCGCAGGTAGGAAATCATGGGCGACGATGACAGCGGCGCGTGAGAGGGCAAACAAAAACACTGTGGGGCGCGAGACTCAGCGATCCGTCTTGAGCCTCTCCACAACGCACTTGCGTATGCGGCCCACGGTTCCGTAGGTCGCGAAACCAAACGGCATACATTGGTCAATTTCGCCGGAGCGCAGACTCAGCGTGCGCCCAGCAATGTTCGTCAGGATGATCGGGCGATCATCCAGCAGCACTTTGATTTCCTTGGGGCGAACCTCGATGCGAATGCGATACCACCGGCCGTTTTCAAAACGCTGGCTGCTGCCGGTCGTATTCTCGGACGCGTCGTATCCATCGATGCAGGAGAGGCCTACTTGCGATCCACCCCAGCCACCGAGCACAAAAGTGACGAACGTCTTGTCATCGCGCACCGGAAACGTCACGCTGCCGAAGAAGTCGCCGCCACTGACACGCATCGCTTCGTAGTTGATCGCAAAATCGGCGACAGGCATTCCGTCTGTCAGCCACGAGGGAAACACAATGCCGGTCATCGGCGAACCTTCCTTCAATGTGAAGCCATCCGCCTCGCGTGCGATGCCGCCGTTTTTGAACATCTTGGCTTCCTGCCATTTTCCGAGCTGTAATGAGGAAAACATATACCAGCGTTGGATGGTTTGTTGCTGTATTGAAGGTTTGCAGCCCGCGAAGATCAAACACCAAAAGATGCTGCATGCCTGAAGCGTGAGCACCAGGGTGGCGCGGGCTTCCAGCCTGCGGCATCCGGCATCATGCCGGATGCATCTGCCGATCTTGAGTGAAACATTCATGCGTGAATATTGAGGTGATGTTTCTGGCAGGATGTCAAAAACGGCAGGCTGGAAGCCCGCCCTACCCAAGCTTCATCCCTCCCATCTGGCAGATCAGATCGAAGTCATGCTTCGACATCGGAGTGATGCTCAGACGGTTGCCACGTCGCAAAATCAGCAGCTCTGCCAGGCGCGGTTCAGCGCGCAACTGATCCAGTGTCACGAAATTCTTCAAATCAGCCTCCCACGCCACATCCACCAGCAGCCAGCGCGGCTCATCCTTCTTGCTACCCTTGTCGTAGTATTCGGACTTTGGATCGAACTGCGTCACATCCGGTTTCGCCGAACTGACAAGGCGCACCACCCCGGCCACGCCGGGCACTTCGCAGCTCGAATGATAGAACAGCCCAAGATCGCCCGGCTTCATGTCGTCGCGCATCATGTTGCGCACCTGATAGTTTCTCACGCCGTTCCACGGCTCGGTCTTCTTCGGACGCTTCTTCAAGTCATCGAAGGAGAATGTGTCAGGTTCGGATTTGAGAAGCCAGTGGTTCATTATGCATTGTGCGGTTCGACGATCAATCCGCCAGTGCAAATTGCCCCCTTGCGTTACATTCCGCCCCTGACAGACGTTCCTCTTACTGATGAAAATTCCAGCACTCCTCGCCTCGATCTTCGCCCTTGGTTTGATCCGGGCGGAAAATCCACCGTCGAATGGCAGCGCGAACGAAGCGCAGTTCCTGAAAAACATCCGTCAGCTCACCTTCGAGGGGAAGCGCAGCGGGGAGGGCTATTTCAGCGCCGACGGGAAGAAGATGATCTTCCAGAGCGAACGCGAACCGGGGAATCCGTTTTATCAAATCTACCTGCTCGATCTGGAGACAGGCGACACCGAGCGCGTCTCGCCGGGCATGGGGAAGACAACCTGCGCGTGGATGCATCCGGACGGACAACGTGTGCTTTTTGCGAGCACGCATCTCGATCCGGAGTCGAAGGCCAGGCAGGAGGCGGAATACAAGGAGCGGGCGGAGAATCGCGTGCGAAAATATTCGTGGGACTACGATGAGAACTTCGACATCTTCGAGCATAATCTGAAGACAAAGGCGCTGAGGCCTCTGACGCGGGAGCACGGCTACGACGCCGAAGGCTGTTACTCGCCCGATGGCATGAAGATCGTCTTCGCAAGCAATCGCGCGGCCTACTCCGGCAAGCGCAGCGTCGCAGACGGGGAGCGCCTGAAAATCGACAGGCAATACTTCATGGACCTCTACCTCATGGATGCCGACGGCTCGAATGTGAAGCGACTTACCGATGTGGCGGGATATGACGGCGGACCCTTCTTTAGCGCGGACGGAAAGAAAATCTGCTGGCGGCGCTTCAGTGAAAAAGGCGACACAGCGGAAATCTACACGATGAACTCAGACGGCAGCGACCAGCGTCAGATCACTCACGTTGGCGCGATGTCGTGGGCGCCCTATTTTCATCCGAGTGGCGACTACCTTATCTTCACGAACAACACGCAGGGCTTTCAGAATTTCGAACTCTACATGGTGGATGTGCGGGGCAAGCACGAACCCGTGCGAGTGACAGGCACCGAGGGCTTCGACGGCCTGCCGGTCTTCTCACCCGATGGTAAAGCGCTGGCCTGGACCAGCGGTCGCACGGCGGACGGCAAGTCACAGATATTTACGGCGGAATGGAATGATAGCGCGGCGCGCAAGGCGCTCGGCCTGGAAGTCAGAGGTCAGAAGTCAGAAGTCAGAAATGAAAGTGAGCCGGACTTTGCCAGCACCCGCGTAGATGTCACCGCTGCTGACATGAAACAGCATGTGACCTATCTCGCGAGTGATGAGATGGAGGGCCGGTTGACCGGGACGTCAGGCGAGAAACTTGCGACGCAGTATGTTGCGGATGTTTTTCAAAAGATCGGGCTGCAGCCTGCGGGTGATAAGGACACATGGTTTGAGAATTTCGATTTCACAGCGGGAGTGGCACTGGGGAAGAAGAATCTGCTTCAGGTTCACGACCTCCGGGTGACTGGCAATACGGCATTCGTAATCGACAAAGACTGGCGGCCGCTTTCCTTCTCGCAGACGGGCGAGGTGAAAGACTCAGGTGTTGTCTTCGCCGGTTACGGCATTGAGATTCCCGAGAGCGCGATGGATGGCGATGGCAAAAAGATCAAGCCTTACAGCAGCTACGCGCATCTCGATGTGAAGGACAAATGGGTGCTCGTGCTCCGCTACCTGCCGGAGAATATTGACCAGCATCGGCGCAATGAACTCACGCGCTACAGCAGTCTTCGTTTCAAGGCGCTGACCGCGCGACAGAAGGGCGCGCGAGGCTTGATCGTGTGCAGCGGGCCGAACAGCAAGGTTGTGGAGCAGCTGGTCCCGATGGGCTTCGACGCCTCGCTCGCATCTTCCGGCATCGCAGCGATCAGCGTGACGGATACCGTTGCGGATACGCTGCTCAAGTTTGCCGGGAAGAATCTTAAAGTGCTGCAGGACAAGCTCGACAGCGGCGAGATGATGGGCGGCATTGAATGTAAAGGCGTGGAACTCAGCGCGCACATATCCATCGAACAGGAGAAAAAACAGGGGCGCAATGTTCTCGGCGTCCTTCCCGCAGGCAGTGAACCGAACGGCCATGTCGCTCCGCTGATCGTCTGCGCTCATGTGGATCATCTCGGTCGTGGTGGCAGTTCCAACTCCCGCGCCAAGGACGAGGAGGTGAAGAAGATTCACCACGGCGCGGACGACAACGCCAGCGGCGTCGCTGGCGTCATGGAGATTGCGCAGTGGCTCGCGGACCAAAAGAAGCAGGGCAAGCTCACTCTGAAACGCGATATCATTTTCGCTGCATGGTCGGGCGAGGAGCTGGGACTGCTCGGTTCCAATCATTTCGTTGAGGATTTCGCCAGGATGATCAAGAACGATCCCA
This sequence comes from Verrucomicrobiota bacterium, assembly GCA_009885695.1. GTDB lineage: Bacteria > Verrucomicrobiota > Verrucomicrobiia > Verrucomicrobiales > Verrucomicrobiaceae > VFKE01. Next base: position 9,134 of record VFKE01000006.1, read on the forward strand.
ATGCGAAACTCACCGGCATGTTTGCTGCCTGCCTCAACATGGACATGATCGGCCGCTTCAACAAGACGGTCGTGCTCCAGGGAGTCGGCAGCAGTTCGTGGTGGCCGAAGGAAATCGAGAAGCGCAACGCCGTCACCGGCCTCCCGATCACCACGCAAAACGACGCCCATCTGCCCACCGACTCGACCACGTTTTACTTGCGCGGCATTCCCGCTTTGAATGCCTTCACTGGCGCGCACGCGGATTATCACATGCCGTCGGATACCGCAGACAAGATTGATTACGGCAAGGCCGCGCAGATCGCGCAATTCATGGGACTCGTCGCGCGTTCAATCGCGACCAACGATGCGGCACCAGATTACATCGCGATGGAGGCCCCAAAAAACCAGGGCACGCGCACGGGCTTGAGGGTTTATCTCGGCACCATCCCTGATTACGCGCAGGGCGACATCAAAGGCGTGAAGCTCAGCGGCGTCTCGCCCATCGGCCCCGCAGCGAAGGCGGGAGTAAAAGCGGGCGACATCATTCTCAAGCTCGGTACCAAGGATATTCAGAACATCTATGATTATACCTACGTCATGGGTGATTTGAAGATTGGCGTGGAGACGGTGGTCGTTGTGGAACGCGACGGGAAACCCGTGAAACTGAAGATTGTTCCTGGGTCGAGGGATTAGGCGCGCTGTGCTCTGACCGATTCAACGATAGATCACTACCAGAAACACCACCGCCTCGCCCTTGCCGGCGTTGACGATGGCGTGGGGCACATCAGCCCGGTAGGTGGCGGAGTCGCTTTTTTTCAGTTCATCCCTGTCGGTACCGGATTCGACCGCGACGTGACCATGCACCACGGTGAGGAATTCGCGGGTGCCCTCATAGTGTGGCTGGCTGTGCAGAGCGCCGCCCTCGCGCAGGATCACTTCGTAGAACTCGACGTCCTTCTCGAAATTGAGTGGCGACAGCGTTCGGATCTGGCATAGCCGGTCCGAGCGGAAAATCTGCGTGCGGGCCGTCGCGCGAATGATCTGGATGCTCGAAGCCGCCTGGGCGGTTTCAATCAGATCATGGAGAGTCAGGCCAAACGCCTGCGAAATGCGATAGGTCACACTGAGGGTCGGATTCGCATTCTCGCGTTCGATCTCACTGAGCATTGAACGGCTGACCCCACTGGCCGTGGCGAGCTCTTCGAGTGACCACCCACGCTCGGCCCGCAGCTTCTTCACACGACGACCGAGGTTTTCATTGATAGCTTCAGCCTCGGCGCGGACTGGTTTCTTTTTGGCGGGAGTCATGGGGCCTGCGTGCATCTGTTCCGGAATACTGGAAAACATTCTTGCAACAAGGAATGCTCTCGTCAATGCTTTCCTGCGGTTGCTTGCAATGCAGGCGATTTTCAAGTGTGTCCTGCCGGAATGCAATCAGCTTGAAGCTAAAATTCATGTTGCAAAATAACGGAATATATTCCCATATATAAGACGCATTGTTTTGATTCTCGCTCGTAACGACCATGAAAGCACTCGTCAAAGCAAAAGCTGAGCCCGGTCTCTGGCTGCAGAATGTCGCCGAACCATCCGTCGGCATCAACGACGTGCTCATCAAAGTTCACAAGACCGGGATCTGCGGCACGGATCTCCATATCTGGAACTGGGACGCTTGGGCGCAGAAGACCATTCCGGTCCCAATGGTTGTGGGTCATGAATTTGTCGGGGAGGTGGTCGAGGTGGGTTCGAATGTTTCCGACTTCCTTCCCAGCGAAATCGTCAGCGCGGAAGGTCACGTGGTATGCGGCCGTTGCCGCAACTGCCTGGCGGGCCGCCGCCATCTTTGCAAAGCCACCAGCGGCATCGGCGTGAACCGCGACGGTGCCTTTGCCCAATACATCAGCGTGCCGATGACCAATGTCTGGCACCACCGCGCAGGCGTGAATGAAGACGTGGCCAGTATCTTTGATCCCTTCGGTAACGCCGTGCATACCGCACTGGCGTTTCCCGTGCTCGGCGAGGACGTGCTCATCACGGGAGCGGGTCCCATCGGGATCATGGCCGTCGCAATCGTGAAGCACGCGGGGGCACGGCATGTGGTGATCTCCGACGTCAATGATTACCGACTCGATCTCGCGCGGAAGATGGGCGCCACCATCGCCCTTAATGTCAGAACTGGCAGCATTGCAGACACGCAGAAGCAACTCGATATGAAGGAGGGCTTCGATGTCGGTCTGGAGATGAGCGGCAATCCATCGGCGTTTTGCAGCATGATCGACAGCATGTGCCACGGAGGCAAAGTCGCCATGCTCGGCATTCCGAGCGAGCGCATCAACATTGACTGGAACAAGGTCGTTTTCAACATGCTCACCATTAAAGGCATCTACGGCCGCGAAATGTATGAAACCTGGCATCAGATGAGTGTGATGCTCGATTGCGGTCTCACGATCGAACCCGTCATCACGCACCGTTTTAACTACACTGAATTCGAACAGGGTTTCGCCGTCATGAAATCTGGCAACTGCGGGAAGGTGGTGCTGGATTGGACCAAATGAATGTCATGACCCCGGAATTCCAATCTTACCTCAGCGCCCAACTCACCGCGATCCGCGTTGCGGGCACTTACAAAAGCGAGCGGATTCTTAGCACGCCGCAGGGCATAATGGTGCGCTCCAATGGTGGCAATGAGCTGCTCAATCTCTGTGCCAATAACTATCTCGGACTCGCACAGCATCCGCGGGTGCGGCTGGCCGCACATGAAGCTCTGGACCACTGGGGCTACGGTTTGGCGAGTGTGCGATTCATCTGCGGCACTCAGACCATCCATAAGCAACTCGAAGCGAAACTCAGCGAATTCCTCGGGACGGAAGACACCATTCTCTATGGCTCCTGCTTCGATGCCAACGGCGGCTTGTTTGAAACCATCCTCGGGCCCGAGGATGCAGTCATCAGCGACGAACTGAATCACGCGAGCATCATCGACGGTATTCGTTTGTGCAAAGCGCAGCGGCTTCGATACAAAAACTGCGACATGGCCGATCTCGAGGCGAAGCTCGAAGAAGCAAAAGGCGCGCGCTTCAAGCTCATCGCGACGGACGGCGTGTTCTCGATGGACGGCACTATCGCGCCGCTGAAACAGATTTGTGATCTCGCCGAAAAGCATGGCGCGCTGGTGATGGTCGATGACTCGCACGCCGTCGGTTTTATGGGCAAACGCGGCCGCGGCACGCACGAATACTGCGATATGATGGGTCGCGTGGACATCATCACGGGCACGCTCGGCAAGGCGCTCGGCGGTGCCAGCGGTGGCTACACGAGCGGACGACGGGAGATCATTGAGTTACTGCGCCAGCGTTCGCGGCCTTATCTTTTTAGCAACACGCTGGCGCCGATGATCGCAGGGGCATCGATGGTGGCGCTCGACATCTTGAGCGAGTCCACCGAGCTGCGCGATCGACTGGAAGCGAACACTCAATTCTTTCGTGAAAAAATGACCGCAGCGGGTTTCAATATCGTCGCGGGCAGTCATCCCATAGTGCCCGTCATGCTGGGTGATGCCGCGCTGGCGACACGGTTTGCCGACTCGATGTTGAAGCGCGGCGTCTATGTCATCGGCTTCAGTTACCCGGTTGTGCCGCAGGGCGGGGCGCGCATACGGACGCAAATCAGTGCGGTGCATACGCGCGAGGATCTGGATTTTGCCGTGAAAGCGTTCGCGGATACCAGGGTAGAGCTTGGCATCCATGAATCACGCCTTGATTGAAAGAGCAGTCGTCCTCGCGGCGGAACTGCAGGAACGCGCTGTCGCGTTGCAAACTTCCGCGGAAAAGCGCCAGCAGGCCGAGCTGCACCGGATGCTGGAATCGCCTCGTGACAAGGCCATCCTTGTCCAGCTTACGGACCAGGCGTTCCGTTCACATCGTGCTGCGCGCGTCGCGGAGCAGTTCACGCATATCCTGGATGTGCAGGGCATCCCGCGGTTCTTCAGCCCGCTGGACCGCGCGATGATGCGGGGATTCCAGGCCTTCGGCGAATGGCTGCCGGGTGTGAGCGTGCCACTTGTGAAGGAGCACATGCGACAGGAAACGGCGAACGTCGTGCTGCCTGCGGAGCTGGAGCATCTTGTGAAACATCTCCACGCACGCCAGATCGAAGGGCTGCGCATGAACCTGAACTTCCTTGGTGAGGCGCTGCTGGGTGAGGATGAGGCGCAGCACCGGATGAAGAAATATCTCGCGGCGCTGCAGATGCCGGAGATCGAGGTCCTCTCGGTGAAAATCAGCACGATCTATTCGCAGATCTCCGCGCTCTCCCGCGAGCACACGCTGCGCGTGCTCTGCGACCGGCTGGAACTGTTGTATCGCGCGGCGGCGCATCTGCACTTCACGCGGGCAGACGGTTCTTCTGTGCCGAAGTTTGTTTATCTCGACATGGAGGAATATCGGGATCTCCACCTCACCGCGGAGGCCTTCATGCGCACGCTCGACCGGCGCGGCCTGGAAAGTGTCAGCGCCGGGATTGCCTTGCAGGCCTATGTTCCCGATTCCGCCCGCGTGCAGCGGACGATCAACGACTGGGCAAGGCGGCGCGTCGCTCGCGGAGGCGAGCCGATAACGATCCGCATCGTGAAGGGAGCCAACATGGAGATGGAGCGCGTGGAGGCGGCGCAGCGCGACTGGCCGCAGGCTCCCTTCAAAGCCAAGGCCGACACGGACGCGAACTACAAGGCCATGCTGCGCGAGGCGATGAAGCCGGAGAACCTTGCTGCGGTGCGTGTCGGAGTGGCCTCGCATAACCTGTTCGATGTCGCGTATGCGCTGGTTCTCGCCGAGGAGGCTGGAGCTGGCGACCTTGTGCAGTTTGAGATGCTTGAAGGCATGGCGAATCATCAGCGGCGTGCGCTTGTGGAGCGGCACGGGAACATGCTGCTTTATGCGCCCGCCTGCCGTCGCGAGGAGTTCCTGAATGCCATCGGTTACCTGATTCGGCGACTCGATGAGAACACGGGCCCAGAAAACTTCCTGAGCCACGCCTTTAAACTAACACCTGGAAGCGATGAGTGGAAAATTTTGGAAGGAGGCTTTCGCAGTTCATGCCAGATGAAGGTGGACGATGCACCGCGCCGGACGCAGGACCGGATTGCGGAGCGCTTCGACAAGCCGCGCGAGGAAATGAACTGGCGTGAGTTCGTGAATGAGGCGGACACAGACTGGTCGCTGCCGCGGAATTCGGAATGGGCGGAGAAACTGGTGCGCGAATCGGCGGATTCCCAGTTGTTCATCCCTCTCGTGATTGATGGTGCGGACGTCTGGAGTGCGGAGTCCGAAGTCCGGAGTTGTGCTGACCCGTCACGACCCGGTTCGATTCTCTGCCGGTATTCGCGAACGGATGAAGGAGACATCGAACGTGCGGTCGCCTGTGCGCAAGCTGATACGGACGGCTGGCGCGTCATGAGCCCCGATGAACGCAGCGCGGTGCTGGGGCGCGTGGCGAACGAGCTGCGCCGGGCACGCGGCACCCTTATGCTGGCGGCGCTGATGAACGGCGGGAAGACTTTGGCGGAGAGCGATCCGGAGCTCTCGGAGGCGGTGGACTTTGTGGAATTTTACCGCTCCAGCGCCCGCGATTATTTTGAGCTGAAAACGGTGCAGGCTCGGGGACGCGGAGTGGTCGCGGTGTTGCCACCGTGGAATTTCCCGATCGCGATTCCCTGTGGCGGGATTGCGGCGGCGCTCGCGGCGGGAAACACGGTGATCTTGAAGCCGGCATCGGATGCGGTGTTGATCGCGTGGGAACTTTGCCAGTGTTTCTGGCGCGGTGGTGTATCGCGACGCACGCTGCAATTTGTGCCGTGCAGCGGAAGCGGTGCCGGAGCGAAGCTGGCGGTTCATCCCGGAGTTGACGCGGTAATCCTCACTGGTGGAACGGAGACGGCACAGCGGATGCTCGCTGCGAAACCTGGGATGCGGCTTTTTGCCGAAACCGGCGGGAAGAATGCGACGATCATCACGGCCCTGAGCGACCGCGAACTCGCGATCAAGCATGTGGTCCACTCGGCATTCAGTCACGGCGGACAGAAGTGCTCCGCGACTTCACTGCTGCTGCTGGAACGGGAGATTTATGACAATGCGCATTTCAAGGAGATGTTTTGCGATGCTGTCCGCAGCATGATCACCGGGAGCGCATGGGAGCTGCACTCTTGCGTTGGCCCGCTGATTCGTCCGCCGCACGGCGAACTGGAGAGTGCGTTGAAGGTGCTGGTGCCAGACGAGTCATGGGCGGTGAAGCCGCATCAAGTTGGGGACAATCCAAACTTGTGGTCGCCCGGCGTAAAATGGGGTGTGACTCGCGGGAGTTTCACGCACGTCACGGAGTTCTTCGGGCCGGTGCTCGGCGTGATGCCGTTTGACTCGCTGGAAGAGGCCATCGGGATCGTGAACGAGACCGGCTTCGGACTGACCAGCGGCATTCACTCACTCGATGAGCGCGAGATTGAAAAATGGAAGTGCAGCATCCGGGCGGGCAATCTCTACATCAACCGCAGCACCGTGGGCGCAGTGGTGCTGCGCCAGCCATTCGGCGGCATGGGCAAGTCTAGTTTCGGTCCCGGTATGAAGGCGGGCGGACCGAACTACCTGGCGCAGTTAATGCACTTTGGAGGCACCGGTGCGTCCAGGATTGAAGATGCCCTGCCAAGCTACGAAAAATGGTGGCGGGATGAATTCAGCCGCGAGCACGACCACTTTAAACTGCCCGGACAGGACAACATCCGGCGTTATTTGCCCTTCGAGGTCATCCGCGTTCGCGTGGCACCGACTGACACCATCTTCGAGATCAATGCGCGGATCGCGGCGGCGCACACCGTAGGCGCGCAGGTAATTGTCAGCAGGCCGCCGGGAATGGAAAGCAATGGCTGGAGTGAGTATGCCCGGAAGACCGGATCTTGGGCTAAAGGGGCGGAAGTGGTGGAAGAAACCGACGATGCGCTTGCTGTTCGTGTCGCCGCTCAGCCACCGCACGGCACCGAGCGCCTCCGCTTTGCCGGACCGGACCGTGTGCCATGGTGCTTGAGGCTGGCGGCGGCGGAATCTGGAGCCTGCATCGCGGACGGGCCGGTCCTGGCTGAAGGTCGTGTGGAACTGTTGTGGTATCTTCGCGAGCAGAGCATCAGCCACGATTACCACCGCTATGGCAACCTGGGAGCGCGGACGGGCGAGGCGCGGTGGGAGCATGGCTCAGTTGGTACAGAGGGTTGTTGAAAAGCTCCTTCCGCTGCCAGATGTGACCCGTGTGTTGCTTGGGCAGAGACCGGAGAAGACCAGCGGTGCCGAGAGGATGAATAACCCGTATTATCCGTGATCTGGTTGCATGGTGGCCATGATCCAGAATCCCTTCTGCTCCTTGCCAGTTTCGCGTAGCTCAACCATGACAAAGGTGCATCATGAAACGATCGGGTATTTCAACAGTCTGCCATGCCTTGGACCAATACCCCTACGACGAAGCAGAGATTGTAGTTTGTCACCCGGTCAACAGCGGAAGGTTTGGAGCATTTATAAAAAGGACGTGGCCGCATCTTGTATGAGTGCTGGAAGAAGCCACGGCAGCCAACGAAGCATGCCTATTTTCCGCATTTCGCTTTGCGGATGCAGGGAGAGCTTCCCTATTTTTCGCGTTCTTACGAACGCGGCTACGAAATTATTTAAACCGCTCTAGTGTCACAGAGCTAGGTGTGGAGTTGGGATGAAATGGAAGAGTGAAAGTGAATGATGTCTTGGGGCCGGCACTGGCGGGCCAGTGCCGGCGGATCTCGCATTGAAAGAATGGCCGGACGAAGTCCGTTGACGTGAAATGCGCGTCTTTATTGTTGTTACACTATTGAATTGTTACTTTTCCTATTGTTCGCCGGGAGCGACGCAGAATGCCACGGGTCTGAGAATTGCAATGTTCGATGTCGATGCCACGCCCCAGCCTGGAATGGCGATGGCCTTTAAGGCCTGCGAACGACGCGTCGAACTATCCCTGCGCTGCCGCGGCATCGTGCTGCTCGGCGCCGATGCGCCCATTGTTCTCTGTGCGGTGGACTGGTTAGGTATCGGTAATGAAGGGCATGATGCGTTTCGTGCGGCACTGGCAAACGCGGCTGGAATCAAGATGGACCGCGTTGCGGTGCACACCCTGCACCAGCATGATGCGCCAATATGTGATTTCGGCGCGGAAAAGATTATGCGGGAGGAGGGTCTGTCCACCGGGCCATGGAACGGCGACTTCGCACGCGATGTGATTCAGCGCGCAGCAGTGGCGCTGCGTGAATGCTTGCCGATGGCGGAACCGGTGACGCATGTCGGATTCGGTGAAGCCAGGGTTGATGGTGTGGCCTCCAATCGCCGCATCAAGGGGCCAGAGGGGCGCGTGCGTGCGGTGCGCTACTCAAAGTGCAGTGATCCTGCGCTTCGGGCTGAACCTGAAGGAGTGATCGACCCGGTTGTCTCATGCATCAGTTTTTGGAATGATGAGAAGCCGTTGGCCGTCCTCTCATACTATGCCTGCCACCCTCAGAGCTATTACGGGACGACAGCCCCGAGCCCGGACTTCCCGGGTATCGCACGGTTCATGCGCGGCCAGTCGCTACCGGAAGCGTTGCATGTGCATTTCAACGGCGCGGGAGGGAACATCGCCGCGGGCAAATACAATGACGGCGGTCATGACAACCGGATGATTCTGGCACTGCGTCTTGCCGACGGCATGAAGCGCGCTTTTGATGCAACACAAAAAACCACCATCATGGCGGCGGATGTGACCTGGCGGACAGAACCAGTTGCACTGCAACCTGCACCATACCTTGATGAGGTGAAACTACGCGAGGAGCTCAAGGAGCTGAAAGACGCGCCGTATCTGTATCTCAGACGCGCCGACCGGCTTGCATTTCTACTCCGCTGCAAGGCGGGGCACCGGATTGATATCGGCTGCCTGAAACTCGGGTCGATCCGCGTGCTGCACATGCCCGGCGAACTGTTCGTCGAATACCAGCTGGCGGCGAAGGCGGCGCGGCCGGATCTGCACATCAGCATGGCGGCCTACGGCGACTACGGCCCCGCCTACATTGGAACCGCGACGGCTTATAATGAGGGCGGCTACGAGACGTCGGGCGGCGGGAGCAGCGTCGGACCGCAGGCCGAAGGGGAGTTGATGCGGGCCATCCGCAAGCTTCTTGAATGAAGGTCAGTGGCTAAATTGCCTAACGAAATGCCGGCTTCCAGGGAATCGCCGCGCCATCAAGCGGTCGCCACTTCGCGAGCCCACGCATCCGCGGAAATTAATTGCTCCAGTGTGGGATGCGGCACGACAACGTGTGCCTGCATCACGCTCTCCACGGTCTGCCAGATCTGCGTAAACTTGATGTGACGGTCGAGGAAAAGTTGCACGGCCACTTCGTTAGCGGCGTTCAGCACGGCGGGCAGGGTGCCACCGGTCTCGCCCGCCAGGCGCGCGAGACGAAGTGCGGGGAATGCGTCATCCCGTGGGGCCTCGAAATCAAGTGTGGCCAGCTTGGCGAAATCGAGCGCTTCCAGATCGTTGGTCACTCGATCGGGCCAGGTGACGGCATACTGGATGGGGAAGCACATGTCCGAGTGACTGAGCTGGGCGAGCACGGAGTTGTCGATGAACTCGACCATGCTGTGCACGATGCTCTGTGGATGGACGACCACGTCCACGCGCGACATGGGGACACCGAACAACCAGCGGGCCTCGATCATCTCCAGGCCTTTGTTAAACAGCGTGGCGGAATCGATCGTGATCTTCCGGCCCATATTCCAAGTGGGATGCATCAGCGCTTGCTCGACCGTGACATGCTCCAGTTCCGCAGCGTCCGTCTGGCGAAACGGTCCACCGCTGGCCGTGAGGATCAAGCGCCGCACACTCGCGGGATCACGCCCTTCGAGGCACTGAAAGATGGCGTTGTGCTCGCTGTCGATGGGCAGCACGGTCACGCCTTTGCGCTGCGCGGCGCTCATCACGGCCTCGCCGGCCATGACAAGAATTTCCTTGCTGGCGACGGCGAGATCTTTTCCCAGCTCGATCGCCTCCAGTGCGGGTGCGAGTCCAGCGGTGCCGACGATGGCAACCAGCACCAGATCGGCCTCGCTGGCCTGCACCAGTTGCAACAGGCCCGACGCGTTATCGAACACCTCCACGTCCTTCGGCAGCAGTCCTCGTGCCCGGCAGGCTGCCTCCGGATCGGTGACGCACACTTGCTTGACCGTGGTCTCCGCCACCTGCCGCACGAGCGCATCCACGCTGCGATGGGCTGCCAGCCCAACGATTTCCATGCGGTCCGGAATTGCGCGCGCCACTTTGAGCGCGCTGGTGCCGATGGAACCGGTGGAACCAAGAAGGAGGACTTTGCGGCGACGAATCATAATATCGAATCAACCGAAAAAACGAAAGAAGACAAAAAGTGGATCATGCAATCTCTGAACTTTTTCGTTTCTTGTGTTTTTTTCGGCTATGAAATTATCCGAAGATAAAAATACGCCACCGGTGCAGCGAACAGCATGCTGTCGGTCAGATCAAGGATGCCGCCGATTCCTGGCAGCGTGTAACCGGAGTCCTTGATGCCGTGGCAGCGTTTGAGCACCGATTCCGCCAAGTCGCCCAGCACACCGACGAGGCAAAGCAGCACCGCGAATACGAAGCCGCTCAGCCATGTGAGTGGAAGCAGATGACTGCCATCAAAAAACATCATCCCAGCAAACGCCACGCAACTGCCTAGAATGGCACCGGCGAATCCTTCCCATGATTTTTTTGGGCTGATGTGCAGGATCATTTTGTGCCGGCCCAGCCAGCTTCCAATGATGTAGGCGCCCATGTCGCCAAACTTCACGATCATGATCATCAGGATCAATAAATGCGCGCCGGTTTCATTGAAGAACAACAGACGCAGAAAAAACGCCCCCGGCAGGATGGTATAAACAAAACCACCCAGTGCGCCGAGAATGCGACGCAGTGTGTGTTCGCCCTCCAGCGGACCGCGCAGGGCCAGCAAAAAAGATCCGTGTACGATCAACAGCAGGGCGCCGAAGTCGATCCAAAATGGAATCGCCTCTTGATTTGCAAGTGAAACCAATCCGCGCGAACGAAAACCCGCCCAGGAGACTACGGCCCAGTAAACAACAGCGAGCAGCAGCACGAGACTGCCATAAGCACGCGCGCCAGGGTCATTGCGATTCAGGCGGACATACTCCCAGGTGCCCAATATCCCGAAAATGACGATGATGAGGACCAAAGGCCAGTCGAGCCGGAAGTTCAGACCGATGATCATCAAAGCCCAGAGCGCCATTGTGCTGACGAACCGCGCCGCGAAGGTGCGGCAAGATGCGGCGGCGGTTGGAGGAGTCTCGGGCATCGCCCATCAAAGCAAGTGAATCAGCGCCATGCAAACAAGTCTTTCGCACACTGACTCAAGACGGCTGGTTGGCACCGGGTCCGAGTTCCGCTTCCAACCCCTCAAAATTGCGGCCAATGTTTTCCATCTGCCGTAGCAGCCTCACCTGGTGTCGCTCCTGTTCAGCCAGCTCTTCCCGCACAGGCTGGAGCACTTTGTTGAATGGCTCGCAGAGATTCTCCGTCTCGTCGCGCAATTGTTGATCGAGCAGATTTTTCATTTTCACCGGGGCTGCGGACAGTTGTGACTCGCAGTCCGCGAGGATGCGCGCCAGCAATCTTGAATGCGTGTGAGCGAGAACAAGAACGGTGAGAACAGCTGCGCCAGCTGCACAGCCAGCGGAAATCCAGGAGCCACTCACGCCAAGCGCGATCGCGGCCATGACCCAGATCGTTGTAAGAAATAATTGCCGCAGCGCGAGTCTGCGCGATGAAGCCAGCGCCGGCGCCAGAAGTTGAGAGATATTCAATGATGATATGGCCCGCTGCTGAATGCCGCTGGCCTGTGCGAGAAATCGCCCGCGTTGCGCCGCCCAGAAGACGGCGTCGGGCTTCAGTTCTCCATCCGCCTGCACGTTCAGCCAGTCGGTGAGCTGCTGACGAACCTGGTCCGCCAGGGTGGTCACATCGTTCTCGAGGACTGCGGCCGCCTGGTTCCAGCGCTCCTGACCCGCACCGCCGCGTTCGGCTTGATCGGGTCGCTCGATTTCATGAAGCGACCGGCCCTGACGAAACAAATTCAGCAACACAGTGCGCATCTTGAGGCGTGCGGCGGCGGCGGCGAGGATGCCTTGCACGGATTGCTGCAGTTCGGTGGCGGCGGCCGCAGTGACGGCGCTGACTTTGTCGAACGTGCGCTGCGCCTGTTCGGCCAGCCCCGTATCGATTGTGCGGAGGACTCCGGCGCGCTTCACGCGCTGTTCAGTAAGTTTTTCCAATCCACCTTGCAACGACCCCAGAATCTGGCTCGCGGTTCCCAGCGATTCCGCCAGCTTTTCGAGTTGGGAACTGCTGCGGCTGATGGCTGCTGAGATGCGCTCTTCAAGGCGGGTGAATCCGCTCTCGGCAAGCAAGCGCTCGCCATCGAGACCGGAGCTGCGCGCGAGAAAGGCCCGGTTCGCGGATACCGGAAAGATGGGAAAATCACGACCGAAGCGCTGCACACTGAGCCGCTTCATGTAGTCGAGAATGGACTGGATCTCCTCCGGCTCCCGCTGATCGGAATGCTGGAGCACGAAGATGGCGTTGCCCGGCAGCTGCCGGTGAATCTTTTCAAGAAACTGCCAGACCGGGTCACCCCACGGATTCATCGCGGGGAACAGGATCATGACCAGACTTGCCGAAGGCAAGAAGTGCCCGGCAGCCTCCAGCAGCCCGTTCTCCATCGAGCGGGCGACCGGCGTGTCCACGATATTGAAGTCCCGGAGAAAATCCACGGGCAGATACAGCTCCTCCAGGGTGCGTGTGACTGGTACTCGTATCGGTTTCGAGCCATGCTTGAGAAACAGGAATTTATCTGGCGCCGGCATCACGCCGGCCGCTGATAAATCCGCGCCGGAAAGCGCATTGAGGAAGGTGGATTTTTCGGCGTTTACTTCACCGACCACGACAAACAAGAATGGTTTCTTCAGTCCCTCGATGAGGCTGTCCATCACAGCAGCCTGGTCGTCGCCACTGGAGCTTTCGGTCGCTATCCCCCGCAATTCAAGCATGGCCGAGTCCAGCCGGGAGCGCAGCTCAAAATAATCCTGGCCAATCATCGCTGCGGAGTGTGGCTGAGTGCAATGGACGGCCCAATGCCGCTTACAATTCTTCTGTCGCCAGCGCTGTGCCCGTGACCGGCGCTGGAACGGTCAACACCGGGGCAGCCGGTGTGACCATGGTTGTCGCGGCTGTTTCCATGTTAAGCAACTGGCTGACGGTGACGAAGCGGTAACCCTTCGCCAGCAGCGCGTCGAGCGTGCCGGGCATCGCGTCCACCGTGGGCGCATGAAGATCGTGACAGAGAAGAATGGCCCCGGGGTGCGCCCCGTTGACCAGGCGCTGGGTGACCGCGCTCACGCCCGGACGTTTCCAGTCATTGGGATCCACGCTCCAGAGGATGGTGCAGAGGCCGTATTCGTCGTAGAACCATTGCTTCATGCGCGCATTGGTCGCCCCGCCCGGCGGACGGAAGAGACGGCTGCGATAGCCGGCGATGTTCTGCAGCGCATCCGCCGTGGCTCCGATTTCATGCCGGATTTTTTCGTCAGAAAGTCGCGTCATGATCGGATGCGTCAGGCTGTGATTTCCGATCTCGTGACCGTCCGCGAGGATGGCGCGGATGATGCCCGGATATTCTTTCACCAGTGTTCCGACGACAAAGAAAGTCGCCTTGACGTTGCGCTCTCGCAGGATGCCGAGCAGGCGCGGGGTGTTCTGCGGATGCGGGCCGTCGTCAAATGTGATCGCAAGATACGGTCCATGCACCTGGACGGAAGAATAGGAATTTCTCGCGCCCGGCGGCGGCACCTTGGGTATTTGCGGGGAGTCCAGGTTCCGCAAACTGCGCGGCGGAGCGCCCGGCAGGAAGCTGGAATCGCGATCCATGGCGCGTCGGGTTTCGATGACATGGGCGCCCGTGTTGTTTGCGGCGCTGGTGCTGGTGCAGCCGGTCTGGGCGCCAGCGAGGATGATTCCGAGCCAGGTGAGAAAGAACATGCGGGGGAGGGTCACGGTTGGGATGGCGCAGGAGTTGTTGTGGGCCTGCGCTGGGGAGATGTTATCCACGGGACTGCGGCTGGAAAGCTCAATCTGCATAATGTCACATCACACGCATCCCATAGGCCCAAAACCCAGGCCGCCACACAGTATACGGCGCTCCCAGCATTGTGAAACTCCCTCCTGCTGCCCCATTGCTGCGCAAGAGTCACAGCAGACCCAAGCGTTCCCATAGCGCCGCGATTTCGTTGAATTTGAAATGAAAATCTGGCCGCTGGCTGGGCCGGTGGCTCCAGAGAGTTGGTGCCGTGGTCGTCGTAAGACGGGTTGTCGGAATAGATGGCGCTGTATTGGTTTAGTCTTCCGACTAACTTGACTGGAGTTACTCTCCGTTCTGCATCCCGCACGCCGTGGATTGTCTGCAAAAAAGGAAAGTCGATGGCTGATAGCTGATAGTTATTGAGACCCACGTAATTGGATGACAGACGGCAGCATGGGTGTCGGGGCCAGCTTGGCCCGCGTTATGGGGCTGGCAGCCCCCAACACTTTTGTCGCCCTATTGAGCGAGA
>VFKE01000189.1 GCA_009885695.1 Verrucomicrobiota bacterium
GAAGGTGGTGGCGGATGTCCCATACGCCTTCTGTTTTGAACCATTTCTTGGAGGGGCATGGATGCCCCTTCCACTTTTTGTTTTACTGAATCTTGCTTCCAAGTGGTATTATCGCGCAGCCATGGCCTCACGCGGTCCGCGATCACTTAATAATTTTGCTGCTGGCACCTGCACCAATGTTTCGCGCCCGAGAAATTCGAGCAGAACCCGAACCCGATCCTCCCCGCCGCGAAGGCTTTCCACAATACCCTTCAGCCCGCGCATGGGTCCCTCGGCGACCTCGACCATATCGCCGACATGGACGCTGAAGCTCACCTCACGCAGTTCTTCACCTTGCATCTCGGCTTTCAAATCCAAGATGCTCTGCTCTGGCACCGGAACTGCCACGCCCCCGAACTCGACGACGCGGATGACGTTGTGAGCATGCTTCACTGCGCGTGCTGCTATTCCCACGTCGTAACGCGCAAAGAGATAACTTGGGAAAAGTGCCTCAGTAAACCAGACCTTCCCGCGCGGAGTGCTGCGCTGAAATCTGAGCCTCGGGCACCACGGCTCCACGCCCTCAAGTTGACGCAACGCCCCCGCGACGATGTGTTCACACTTCGGCTTGGTATGGACGCAATACCACAGAGGTTGACTGGCAGGGATCATAGTAGCGTGATGGGGGAAACTCCGCACATTCGACTGGTTGCGTCAACCATGGCATCACTCATCTTCCGACGCGCGCTGGTGATTTTGTTAATGGAGTCAATTCGCCCTTCCCGGGCGCAGACGGCGTGTTCTCCTTATTTACCGGCTTCGGTGTTACCACTGGCTTTTGCAAAGGCCTGGGAGCCTCTTGCGGCGCACCGGGGTTATCGCCCTTTCGGAAGGGAGACTTCTCTGAACTGGTGCTAAAAAATCGTGACCGCCACTTGGGATCGCCCACGGTGCCTTCCGCAGTGTATTCGAGAATCTTGCTGACGGGGAACAACACCAGCCCGAGAAGTTTGCCAAATTTCACCTGGGCATTAAACTGAATGCGGTCTTCGACATAATCGATCTGCCCTTTCGAGGCAATGTGAAACACCTTGGTGCTGGCCACGAGATCGTCCGTCGTGGCAAATCCGTTTGCCAGCGTGAATGTGGCATCCGCATCCTTGGCAACGTTGAACCCGCCGATCGGCGTGGGAAGCAGGGCACCGAGCAGCGGAGTAAGCGGCCCGAGGATCGGTATCGCATAGAGATTGCCGTTCAAGATAACGACAGCACCTTTTCCCTTAAGTGTTTTCCAGTCGCCCAGTTTTCCGGTGAATTCAGCATGCGCCGTAATGTCGCCATCGGTCTCATGGTCCGGTGAGTAGAATTTGGCGAATTTCCGGAAGTTGATCGAGTTCACGCGCAGGTCGCCCGAATAGCCCAACGGCACCTTCCGGTCGTCAAACTTTCCGCGAAAACTGAAATCGCCGTCGAGCACCCTAGCTTTGACGTCAAAATCACCCAACCCCTTTTTGCAAGACACCTTCGCTGCGACCCTCTCGAAAGGCAGCAACTTCGCAAACACGCTGTAGGGAAAACTGCCCGTCTTGAAATCCACGTTATAGTCACTGGCACCGTCGCCCAGTTCGGTGTCCCCCTTGCAAGTCATGTCCTTGCCAAAGGCGTTGCCGCTCACAGTGTAAGCCAGCTTCGAACCCGTGAATTTCAGATCACCCACCGGCTTGCCCACTGTGTAGTCGGTACCCCAGAGCTCATAATGTGCCGTGCCTGCGGAACGGAACTTCACGCGCAAATTGGTGCCGCCACTCTTGTTGTCGATCAGTCCGTCCAACTCGACGTGCGGATGCTTGTCGAACCGGTAGCGCGCGATCACCTGCGCCGTGGACTCGACAAAGCACCCGACGACCTTGACCGGATCCAAATCGGACACCAGTCCCGTGAACTTCACCGTGCCGGCATCGGCATCCCAGTCGATTTGCTGGGCGAGGCCGACGCCCTCAGCGCGTTCCATGCGCATGTTGCGGAACCAGTGTCCCGGCCCTTCGAATTCCATGTCAGTTTCCATGCGGTCGAATTCAACGCCGTTGTATTTAAAATGATGAAGCACCACACGGCCGCGATTTAGACAGTCGTTGCCAATGTCCGGCGAGGTGCCCTCGCCCTCCAGTTCGGTAAAAATGCCCGACTCCTCGCGAAAGGCGAAGCGCCGGATGAACTCGCGAAGATTGGGATCGGGCAGGAACGGCTCGAACACCGACGGATCCATTTGTAATTGTCCGCGGTAACGAAACCTGTCGCCCTTCTTCCACATCGCCTGCAACGCCATGGTGCCGGTCTTGTGCCGGATCAAGCCGTCGCGAAAATAACATCCCTGCGACGAGAGACCAAAATTCACACTTAGCGCATCCACCACCGCTCCGCGGCTCGTGAACCTCCCGGTGCGCACCGTGCCGGAACACTCCACCGGCACAAAGGCGCCGGCTGGCAGTAATTTTCCCAGGAGCACCCGGCCGGCCGCGGTGATTTCTGGCGGCTCATAAAACACCACCTCATGCAGCGCTTCGTTTTCGAGAATCGCCGAAGCCAGCTGGGGCAGGTTCATCGTCGAATGCAGGTGAAAGTCCACCGAGTCGCCGCCGATCTCATACATGGCACCGGCGCTCAACTCGCCCAGATGATCCCGGATGCGCAGGCTGGTCAGGTCCACCAACCGGCCCGCATAAGTAGCGCGCGCCTCCAGCTCCTCGCAAACGTAGTCGCCGTGCCGCAGACCGTTGGCGGTGAGATGCAGCGTGGCAGTTAATTCCTCAGGCTTGTCGAGGTCACCGTTGACCTCGATCTCAAGCTTGGGTTCGCGCGCGGTCTGAAAGTGCTGCAAAATCCTGGCCGTTTCCAGGATCAGGTCGCGCCGCATTCTGAGTTCGGCAAGTTTCAGCTTCATATGCTCACGCGCCTTTTGCTCCTCATCTGCGCTCTGAGGCTGCGACTGGCGTCGCAGCGAGCCGGTGATTCCCAGTTGCAGCCCAAAAAGCTTGCCCTCCGCGCGCCGGATTTCAATCTGATCTCCAGTGAACAGCACACGCGCGCTCAAATTCTGCAGACTCAAGCGCTCGGACTCGGGATCCTCCGGATCGATCGGGAAGACCACGTTCGCCTGCCGCAGATCCAGACCCCGCACCAGCACCTCCTTGTGCAACAACTTCCCGATGTCGAGATCCAAATTCAGGCGGTCCACGGACGCCAGCAGGGTCTCGTGCGTGGCCTCCAGATAAACCTGAATACCCTTCGCCACCACGCCCCCCTGCAGCAGATCAATCTGGAGGGAATCCAGCTTGAGATAAACACCACGGCGCTCGAGTTGTTCGGTCACAAAATCCCGCCACGTCTGGGCAAAGCCATCGCTGCGAACCATCGCATACGCGCCCAACGCACCCGTGAGCAGCGACAGCACAATAAGGCGGCGGATGAAAGTGCGCATAAAGCGAGGATACCAGTGAAAAGGGAATGGGGGAGTAAAAAGTGAAAAGTATGAAGAGACTTTCCGTTCACTTATCCCTTTTCACTGGTATCCTCGACCATGCTCTCCCTCAGCATCCTTGGCAGTGGCAGTTCCGGCAATAGTGCCGTGGTGCGCACGGAAAATACCCGCCTGCTGCTCGACGCCGGATTGAGCGCGCGCCAGATCGTGTTGCGTTTGGAAATGCTTGGGTTAAAACCCGGGGATCTCGACGGCATTCTGCTCACTCACGAGCACGGCGATCACACCCAGGGGCTCGAAATACTGTGCCGAAAACACAGCCTGCCGATTTTTGTCACGCCGCTCACTCAGGAATCCCTCCTGCAGTCTGCCTTCACGAAGACCAAACCGCAATGGCGGCTGATGGCCAGCGGGGCAGCCTTCGAATTCCGTGACCTTCGCATTGAATGTTTCTCGGTCCCGCACGACGCCGTGGATCCCGTCGGCTTCATCATTGCGGACGAGGACTCGCGTCTCGGCGTCCTGAGCGACGTCGGCTACATCACCAACCTCATCCGCGAACGACTCCGCGGCGCGCACACGCTCTTCATCGAAGCCAACTATGACGCGCACATGCTCGAGGCTGACACCAAACGCCCCTGGGCCATCAAGCAGCGCATCAGCGGACGCCACGGCCATCTCTCCAACGAACAGGCCGCCGAACTCGTGCAAAGCATCGCACACGACGACCTCCATCACGTGATGCTCGGCCATCTCAGCGATGACTGCAACGACCCTGATGTCGCCCAAAAAAAAATCTCCTCCGCACTGCATCAGGCCGGTGTGCGGGAGGTGAACATCCACTGTGCCCGGCGCCGCGAACCCACGCCGTGGATCGAAGTAGCGCGCAGAACCCCCGCAGTCGCCTTGATGGATATGCTGAACGCCCATCCTGTGGAGGCGGAGATGGGGCACTGACCGCCGCCCATGCGCACCTGGATTCTCCGCATTCTTGCCATCAATCTCGTGATCAGCGCCATCTGGTTTGGTTGGCCCTTTCTGAAATCCGCCAAGTCCCAGGCATTGGATCAGCATCAGCACCTGATCAGTATTGTCGCCCATCGTAACTGGAATCAGACACTCGCGCTTATGGCGGAGGACTACCACGACTCCTGGGATATGAAGCGCGAGGAAGCGGTCTCCGCTGGGCATGAAATACTTCAATCCTTCAAGGTGCTCAATCTTGAATGGATGACCGCATCCGTCGCCATTGCAGGAAACACCGCCACCTTAACCGGCTTTATTATAGTCAGCGGCAAAGGATTCGGCTTCAGCCCGGAGGTCATCTACAAGGTTAACAATCTTAAATAACCCTTTGTCTTCACCTGGCGCAAGGACGGCTTGAAGCCCGGTGACTGGCGACTTGTAAGCTTGATGCAGCCGGAGTTGAGCGACTGGCAACCCTGAGATCGCCGACCGTTTTGCCTGGGTGTGCAGATTAATTCTTTGAGGAGATTGGTTTGACGCTTGCTCTATGAAGAGATGTCGGGTTTCCAGCCTGATCCGGCTGACGGTCATCCTGTCTGCCATTCCATCACTCAACCCAGGGGTCAGATGTTAATTACGAGAACTTCTTCCACTTCAAAGACAACTACGCCCTCGACGAGCGTGGCATGCTCAGTCCGTGGAGTCCTGACTACACCGCATCCCCTCCATGCGGGGCCTTGCGCCGCTTTGCCGGTCAGGGCCAAATCGCCAGCGCCCGGCGTTGAAGAGTGATGCAATAGACGCCCCCGATCCAATCGTGCCTGCGCGAGAAACTGCGCCGGACGCATCACGCTGTCCGGATGCTGGGCGCATGCGCACCGCAAGTTCCACGAAGCCAGGGAACAGTCACCGCGCCAGGCCGGATGGCTCCTGCGCCAGATCGGACATCTTTACCGCGTCGACGACCTCGCGAAGCCATTGTCCGGAACCTTGGCGCCGAACTCACCCTGAAGGCCTGAGCGTGCGCGGGACGGCTATCATCGGGTGAACCGGCAGTCTGCCGCACTCAATCAACGCTTCTTCTTTGTATCGCCGTCATCGTGACTTTTTTTCTTCTTGTCGTCGTCACCGTCACGATCGTTCCTTCCGCCGCCGCGGCTCTGACCGTCGGACTTCTCGATCTGACGCGCGGAATAGCCCCGCGAGAGGAACCACTCTTTCGAATGGGTGCCCTGCGCCTTGCCAGGGGCCTCTGGAGTACGCTCATACTGGGCCGGTTTGGCGCCCTGGCTTGAGTTCCCGTGGCCGCTCGATCGATGATCATCGTGGTCGTGATGCGTCGTATGGCTGCCCGACGACTTTCGCCAGCTTGACGAATGCCCCATGTGTCCGGAGCAGGGGCTGCGATGGCAGATGCCGCATACGCTCGAACCGCGGTAATACGAGTAGCCTGCGGCGTAGCCGCCATAGCCTCGGTTGTAGTAGCTGGGGTAAGAGCCGCCGCCATAATAATGGTAGTCGTCGTAGGAGTAGCCGGGATCGTAGTAGCCGCCGCCGTATCCGGTCGTCGGAACGACACAGGAACTGAGGGAGAACGCCGCGAGACTGGCCGCGAGCAGTGCGATGGATGATCTCATTTTCATAGTATGTAGTGCAGGTCTATCGACGAGGCGAGGCCTGGTTTCATTCAAAGTGACGTCATTCTCCCAAACAGATGGCCCACTTTGCTCCCAAGCCGTCGTCTGCGATCTTCCTTGCCCAGTGCTTTCATCGCCGACTCCGCGACGTAAAATTTCTCCAGCTCCCCGTCGCAATCGCGGAGCATCCGCGTGAATCCCGGAACAAGATTGTGAGATGTGGCGATCGAGGCGAGGCGCGCGTTGTTGAGCTGCCTCCCAAACGAAGCCTCCCTTTTGCGCCTCATTTCGGCACTCCTTTGCCAAATTAGTGACGAGTGGCTCACAGGAAAAATCCTCCTCAACATGAAACCCGCCGACACGCCCGAACTTGATCGCCACTTTTACAGAATAAAATTTGCGCCGCCGGTCGGCGTGCGGCCCGTTCGAATATCAATTGAAACGCTGTAAGATGGCGCTCAATGACTCCACCGTCTCCCGCGGCCAGAATTCTCGCGGCGTGATGATCGCATGGTCCAACGCCCGATGCTCCGGCCAGTCCTCCGAACGCGGAAGGCGCGGGATCACCCGCGCGATAATATCCCTGGCTCTTCCGGCGTTGGCATGAAGATGGCCGATGATGGCATCCACTGTGACATGGGACTCGTCGTGCTTCCAACAATCGTAGTCCGTCACCATGGCCAGCGTCGCCAGCGCGATCTCGGCCTCGCGCGCGAGTTTTGCTTCCGGAAGATTCGTCATGCCGATGACGTCAAATCCGAGTTGGCGATTCGCGTTTGATTCCGCTCGTGTGGAAAACGCCGGTCCATCCATGCAGACGTAAGTGCCGCCGTCATGCAACGTTGCTCCAACGTTGCGCGATTCTTCCGCGAGCAGCGTGCGCAAGCCCGTGCTAATGGGGTCGGCAAACGCGATATGCCCCACAATGCCGCGTCCGAAGAATGTGTGATGTTCGCGCCGGGAAGTGCGGTCGAAGAACTGGTCCGGCAGCAAAATATCGCGTGGATGATATTGCTCCTTTAAACTTCCGACTGCTGTCACGCAGATGATGAAGCGCACACCGAGCGAGCGCAGTGCGTAAATGTTCGCGCGATGGTTGATTTCCGTCGGCAGGATGCGGTGACCTTTCCCATGGCGCGGCAGGAAAAACACGCGACGCCCCGCGAGCAGACCGGAAACAATCTTGTCGGAAGGATCGCCAAAGGGCGTGGACACGAACAATTCCTCGCGATCGGAAAATCCATCGATATCATACAAGCCGCTGCCGCCAATGATGCCGACGGCGGGGATGTCAGTCTTTCCACTCATTGGTGCGAGAATAGCGGGATGTCCGAGCTTGCCAAGCAGCATCCTGCACTGGCGTGGATGTCCGGTCAGTGCTTGCGCACCAGAGCCTCCACCACGGCACCGGCACCGCCCGAAGCATCGGTCCCTGCGCCAAGCACCTTCGTTTTTGATGCGTGACAGAGGTGGAGCAGCCAGGGCACATCGCCATACTTCACCGCGCCAGGCACGAAGTTCACGTCCCATACATTGTTTAGATTTGCAAAGCGGAAGCCCTCCGTGTCTGTGGCGAGTGTGGTCACGCTGGTGCCCGCTAGCGCGGTCGCGGCGGCGGCGATGACGCCCGCGCCCTCCATGCCGGCGACGAGAATGTGATCGGTGCGGTGCTTGTCGCTGTCCCTGATCATGGCGATCATGGCCAGAACATCCCCCACGCGCTCGGCGAAGAGGCTCGGGTTGTAACCATAATGAAAGGCCGCGTAACCCTCGAAGGTTTTGCGATCAACGTAGATGCTCGGGTTCCTGGTGGCGTCGGACAAATAGAGCCGCGGGCAAACAATGGCGTAGCCCTCGCCGAGCAACTTCTGTGCGGGCGCGGTCAGGTCGCCGTTTTTGTTGATAATGCTCTCCCCGCCCTTGAGCGAGAGCCAGAGCACGGCGCTGTTATTCCAAGTCTTAGGATAGATGAACGTGCCGTCAATTGCGCGGCCGTCGCAATGGGTCACGCCTCGCATGACGAGGTAATCGCCGTGATCTTCCTTGGTGCCTAGCTCAAAGGTGCTTTTGCCCTTGTTAGGCAGCTTGTAGCCGATCATGACTTCCCATGCGGCCTTCACCAGGGTGGTTTCCTTTGAGCGGTTCTCGTTCGTCCCGGGATGGTCGACAGGATGAATCTGCTTCGCATTCTGCTCCTTGAACCAATCGATGACTGCGACCTCGTGCGCCGTGCCCACCATGCCGCCGGTCGGCGCGGGATGAGTGGCATCCCACACGCTCAACTCCGTCGTTGTTGAGAGCGAGAAGTCCCTTTCCTCCAGCACCGCATCGGCAAGCCCGAGGTTGAAGTGCTTGTTGAAGAAGGCATACATCTGTCTTCGGGACACGGCGTTGTAGTTGTGCGGGAACTTGATGTTGAAATGCG
Source organism: Verrucomicrobiota bacterium (assembly GCA_009885695.1). Taxonomy (GTDB): domain Bacteria; phylum Verrucomicrobiota; class Verrucomicrobiia; order Verrucomicrobiales; family Verrucomicrobiaceae; genus VFKE01. Next base: position 8,486 of record VFKE01000189.1, read on the forward strand.
CCTCCACGCGGTCGGGCACACCGAGCATCGTGTAGAGATTCTTCAAGTCGGGGAACCCTTTTGTCTCCAACTCCTTCGTCCAGTCATCAGCGGAGGTCATGCCAAGCGGTCTCGGGGCGGCGAGTGCGGCGATATCGATGTTGCCCTGGCCGATGCGGAGATAATTTGAGTTTTCGCAGGTGCAACCGCCTTGCATTGCAGTGCTGATCATGACGCAGGGAAAAGAGGCGGTCACCCGGTCATCGATTGCGGTGACGATCAGCGTCTGCGTTCCGCCACCGCTCGCCCCGGTGCAACCAATGCGCGACCGGTCCACGTAGGGTAATGATGTGATAAAATCGAGCGCCCGCACGCTGTTCCAGGTTTGCAATTGGAAACTGCCGCAGAGGTTCAATTCCGCATCGGGACTGATAAAGCCCTTGGTTTGTGAACCGTGACGGTGCTCTGCTTTTCCATTTGCATCACAAAATTGCACATTGTCCGCAGAGCCGAGTATGTCATAAAAGAAAACGGCGCAACCCATCCGCGCGAGCTGCACGCATCGAGCCTGAAGGGGCGAATGCGCCGCATTCGCCAGCTTCTCAGCGCCCATGTCGAGCTGCTTTTTCACCACCTCATCAGTTACGTTCATGAATCGTCCGTTCGACCAGTGCCCGTGAGGGCAAATGATGCCGGGTATTTTGTCGCCGTGCTTCTTTGGCAGGTAAAGGTTGCCCGTCACGAAATTGCCCGGCAGCGACTCAAAAAACACCTTTTCCACCGTATAGTCATCACGCTCGATGCGACCGTGGATGACAGCATTGAGCGGCGACTTTTCCGGCATGGGCCAGAGACCGGCAGCGATGAGCACGCGAAGCTTAATTTCCTCCCGGCGAACAGCCCAGGCCTCAGCATGGCTGACCGGCGTAAAGGGGAAATAGCTCTTGTTCAAATCGCGGAGTTCCCGGATGGACTGGGGCTCGGCGGCGTGAAGCAAAAACCCGGCAATGAAAGTGCAGGCGGAACCGAGAAGAGCCCTTCTAAAGAAAAAATCGGGGAGTGTCATGGTGGGAGCATACGCCAATGCAGCGGGATTCTTTCGGATTCTTTCGGATTTGCAGATTGGTGCGCAGAGAGGCTCCGAAGTGTTTCATGAGCTGGGAGCCGCGGAGCTTGTCCACTTCTCGGAAGCAAGCCTTCAAGGTCCATGCCCTGCTTGGAAAGATTATCCTCCGTGCCAGAATCCGTTTCTAGATCCATGGTGCCAACTGTGAATCACAGGGTAAAACCGGTATGATTGCGCTCAGGAGCTGAATACTGGCGCGGTCGTCCACTCTGCGCTTTATTCACTCCGCATGTCCCTGCCAGTCACCTTTTATAACCGCGAGACGCTGCTCATTGAAACTGAGGTGATCTACGGTGAAAAGTTTCTGCGCTGGGCCTATGAAAAACCGCTGGGCCGGCTCTCGCTCTGGCTGCTGGTGAAGCGCACGCTTTTTTCCCGCTGGTATGGCTGGCGCATGAACCGGCCGGCGAGCCGGAACAAAATCGGCCCCTTCATCGCGAAGTATAACATTCACGAGGACGAGATGACGGTGGACTGGCAGGACTATCCAAATTTCAACGCATTCTTCTCCCGTAAGTTGAGGCCCACCGCGCGGCCGATCGCCCGGGAAAGTAATGTGGCGATTTTCCCGGCGGACGGACGGCATTTCGCGATTCCAAACATCGCGGAGAACAACGGCATTTTTGTCAAAGGGGTGCGTTTTGATTTGCGTGCACTGCTGGGTGATGACGGGCTTGCTTCGCGCTATGCCCAGGGGGCGATGCTGATTTCCCGGCTCTGCCCGGTGGACTATCACCGGTTTCATTTTCCTTGTGAAGGTGTTCCGGGTGAACCGCGACTGATCAACGGGCCGCTCTATTCCGTAAATCCCATCGCGCTGCGGGTGCGGCCCACCATTTTCTGGGAGAACAAAAGGCTGATCACCCGGCACCAGAGCCCGCAATGGGGCGAGGTGCTCTTGATCGAAGTCGGGGCAACCTGCGTTGGCACCGTTCAGCAAACTTACCGTGCGGGCGTGAGTGTTGAGAAAGGGGCGGAGAAGGGGCTTTTTCGCTTTGGAGGCTCATGCGTGATCACCATTTTCGAACCTGGTTACGCGCAGTTCAGTGATGATCTTCTCGAAAACAGCGGCCATGACCGCGAAGTTTATGGATTGATGGGGGATGTGGCTGCGGAA
>VFKE01000145.1 GCA_009885695.1 Verrucomicrobiota bacterium
ATGCTCAGCAAATCTCCCGAACGCGTAGCCTCCTATTTCCAAGCAGAACTTATACGTTATGCGGCCGCAGCATAAGGAATGTCACTACAATTTATTGCCGGGTTAATATCCACCCAGAAATGAAATGTGTGGAGGGATTTTCATTGTGAAGGTGTCGGCACAATGCGGCGTATTGATGCGCATCCCAAAGCTCGCATGCCTTCTTTCCTTCAGGGTAGGCTAGGTGTCCTACTGTGTGCGCATCCAATTGAGATAACGCACTCGGTGGGACTGATGGGAATTGTTTTGCATTTTGTGCCCATGCCGGGTCGGCAGAGGGGCCGGGCCGAGAAGACCATAGTCGAACCGGACGCGCAGTTTGTGATGTCGCAATCATACCCGCGCCTCCCTCTCGTATTCCAACACATCCGCGAGTGAATAGCGGACGCAGTGGGGGCCGAGATGAACCGCTTTCAGCTGTCTTGCTTTTTCGCGGCGTTTGAGGGTATCAGTGCTGCACTGCCAGCGACTGCAAAGGTCGTGGCGCGTGAAGAACTCCGGCGATGGTAACTTTTCAGAGATTTGTTTGTCCATTTGCAAACAATCCCAGATCAGCGCGGCTACTGGTCAGACATTACGAATTTCTTCTCGCGTCTCACTTTTATACTTGGCTCGATTACGAGTGGTGTCAGGCAAATCTTTGCCACGCACCTTCGGACACGGCTCAGGAAGACCTCGTAAGCCCAATTCCATGAGGATTCGATTGTGACTTCGGGGAGTTTCCTTTGCGAGCCGTTCATTCATGATTTTGTGGAACTCGTCCCAGCTTGGAATGCGCCCGGCTGCTTCTATAAAATCTAGAAATAAGCGAAGCGCAAGATCGCGGGGAGATCGTCGTGGTTGTGGATTGCCCACCAAGTATGAAGCGAGGTTTTGAAAAAATTCGGCATCCCTTTCTCTAATCCGCTCCGCAATGACCGCGCCAAGTTCAGACATTCGTTCCGGTTCGATAGAGGCGAGAGTGGTGGAATCCAACGAAAGTTTAACCAATTCATCAAAGTTGGAGTGCAATTTTAACCATTCATTGCCGTAGCGAATAGTGCTCCTCGCTTCGACCGCGTCTGGCCGATAAAAGTCTTTCTCGAATTCCTTTAATTGTTCATCTGTCCAAACACGTTCAGGGTGCTGTGGCCCTCCCATCGCTTGGATTTTACTAATTCCTTTCTTCCCCATATTTTAAAATGGAGGGAACGGTTTTGAAGGGCGTTGATTGCGAATTCGGTGGGGAGTTATGCCCATGACTATGCGTGATAGTGCTAACTGGCAGTTCAAGATCAAGGCAAAAACAATCGAGTGGCGCGCAGATTTAATGCACAGCGAATGCACAGCGGCCATTTTTTCGGCCATGATTCGCGCATTTATTTACTTTATAATGCGTTCGTTTTCAACATGGTGGGCAGGGTTGGATTTGAACCAACGTAGGCGTAAGCCAGTAGATTTACAGTCTACCCCCTTTAACCGCTCGGGCACCTACCCTTGTCATGTGAATGGCGCTTCGTGAAAAGCGGATGTTCCGATAACGAATGATCATGCGTGATGCAACAAAAAACTGTCCGTGTGTCGCGGTATAATCCAGCGGGATTCAATAAACCTCAAAACAACAGTGAAAATTAGCCGAAAGAAACGAAAAATATCAAAAAACAAAGCATAAAAAGACAGTCAAACGTGATGATCAAAGTTTACGCGATCCTGCCTCATGAGTCTCAATTTTTTCACCTTCTTTCGTTTTTTTCGGCTACCGCTTCCGCTTCATCCGCAATACTTCCGCAATCTCCACCAGCGGCAGGCAGTTCACCGCATCCGCTTTCGTGAGCCATCCCTTCCGGGCGATGCGCACGCCGTAAAAGACATCCTGCAAACCACGCGTGCTGTGCGCGTCGGGATTGATGGAGCATTTCACTCCCTTCTCCACCGCGAGCTTCCACCAGCGCCAGTCGAGGTCGAGCCTCCATGGATTGGCGTTGATCTCAATGATGGTGCCAGTCTCCGCGGCAGCATCGATGATCGCCGAAATATTCACCGCGTAAGCCGGACGCTCCAAGAGCAATCGACCTGTGACGTGACCGAGCATGGTGACATGCGGATTCTCCATCGCCCGGATGATGCGCTTGGTTTGCTCGGCCTCGGATAGCGTGAAAATGTTATGCACGCTGGCTACGACGTAATCGAGTTCACCAAGCAATCCGTCATCGAAGTCGATCGATCCGTCTTTGAGGATGTCCACCTCACTGCCGGCAAATAGGCGCAGACCCTTGTCCGCATACTCCTCGTTCAACTGCCGGATTTCTGTGATCTGGGCGAGTAAGCTTTTTTCATCGAGGCCGTTGGCGATCACTGATGATTTGCTGTGGTCGGCTATGCCGAGATACTGCCAGCCGAGTTCGTGCGCGGCTTCCGCCATTTCGCGCAAGGTCGCCTTGCCGTCGCTGGCGGTGGTATGATTGTGGAAGCAGCCGCGAAGATTGGAAAGCTCAACGAGCTTCGGCAGCTTGCCCGATTCCGCAGCTTCGATCTCACCCGTGTTTTCGCGCAATTCGGGTTCGATGAAATCAAGACCGAGGAACCGATAGACATCGGCTTCATCGTTCAATGTATCGAGGGCGTCTCGCCCTCCCTCCTGTTTGTTCGAGGGCGAGACGCCCCCGACACGAGTAAATCCATACTCGTTGAGCGACCAGCCTCGGTCGAGCGCCCGTTGGCGCAGCACAATATTGTGTTCCTTGCTGCCGGTGAAATACACCAGCGCACAGGCAAATTCATCATTCTTCACGGCCCGCAAATCACATTGCACGCCGCTCTCGAGCAACACGCTCGATTTGGTTTCGCCTTGACCCAGCACTTGCTTTACTCCGCTCATCCCCACGAATTCATCCATCACCGTCGCAGGCGATTTAGCGGCAACAAGGAAGTCCAGGTCGTGCACGGTCTCCTTTCCCCTGCGATAGCTGCCGGCGACTTCCGCGCGCGAGACATCTGGATGCTCCTTGAGCATGGACAACACCCGCGCCACGACCGGCGCGACCTGATCCTGGCGAAACTCATGAGCGTGGCTCTCGCGAAAGGCGATTCCTTCCAAGAGTTTCTGCACCGTCTTCTCACCGAAACCGGCCAGCTTTGCCGCCGCACCGCTCTGGCAGACGCGCTTAAGATCGGCAATCGAACCAACGCCAAGCTGCTGATGCAGCAGCGCGATCTTCTTCGGACCGAGTCCCTGCACTTCAAACAGCTCCATGATGCCCTCGGGAAATTCCGCCTTGAGCTTGTCATAGTACTCCAGCTTCCCGGTGGTCGCCAGTTCGTGGAGTTTCTGCTGGAGGGCGTCACCGAGACCCTTGATACCTTCGAGTTCGTTCGCCACCGCCTTTGACACGATGTCGCCCGGGAAATTTTCCACGATCTCTGCGCCGGTGTTGTAAGCCCTGACTTTGAAAGTGTTTTCTTCCTTGAGTTCCAGCAACCGCGCAATATTGCGCAGCACATCGGACATCTGGTCGGCGATCATGCCAGAGAATGCCGCGGATGCTGGTGGTGTCCACGTTGATTTTCAGAGCGATGGTTGCTGTTTAACACCACAAATGATACGGTAATGAGGGCGCTGACCTGCGTTACCCCGCAAATGGTTTATTCGACAGACCACCAGCGGCCCGATGGGAGAAATGGCACAGGCATCTTGTCATTGTCATCAGCCATGTTGCCAGCCTGGCCATTACTGGGGCAGTGAAGGTGCGCGCATGCAAGATGCCCGAGTTACTGTTCAATGGGTGTTGTAACAGGCAGCGTAGGTGCAGGGCTTACGCATGAACGGAGTCAGCAAGTGGAAACGCTGAACAAAGAGTAGAAGCGACGCCCTCGTCGCTTGGGGCACCGGGAACAGCGACGGAGGCGTCGCTTTTAGTGCGCTGTGAAGCGTCACAACTCTTCGAGGTGGAAGACCTTGGCCATCTGGAACC
>VFKE01000097.1 GCA_009885695.1 Verrucomicrobiota bacterium
AGCTCATCAAGTTGAAGAGGGGAAAGGGTGCGGGCATCTCTTTGTTTCATTCGCTAAAGATAGCCTAACCCAGTAAAAAGTCACTACTTTTTATTGCCGGGTTAATAGCTATTGCCCTGCTCAGCAAAACCATGGCCGTTGAATACAGCGAGGCTCTGATTGCCGGCAAACGCATCATCGTCTGTCGCGTCAATGTGCGTCAGGAACCCCTGCAACTCTACCTGCGCGACGACAAGGGCGAGCCCTTCAAGTGCTTCAAACGACTTTCAGACTCGCTCGATTCCCAAGGGAAAAAGCTCAGCTTTGCGATGAATGCCGGAATGTACCACGGTGATTTTTCTCCAGTGGGCCTGTTCGTTTCCGACGGCAAGCAGCTTGCACCATTGAACCTCGCCAACGCGGAAGGTAATTTCTTCCTCAAGCCCAACGGAGTCTTTCTCATCTCCGACAAAGGAGCGCGGATTGTCGAATCATCCGAGTATCCGAAACTGCGCGAGCGCGTCCAGTTGGCCACTCAATCAGGGCCGCTGTTATTGCGCGCCGGAAAAATCCATCCGGCCTTCAATCCAGATTCCAAGTCGCGCCTCTATCGCAATGGCGTGGGTGTTCCCTCGCCCGACATCGTCCTGTTCGCCATCTCGGAAGCACCGATGAACTTCCATGAATTTGCCACTTTCTTTCGCGATGTCCTGCATTGCCCCGATGCCTTGTTCCTCGATGGAACGATTTCCAGTTTGCACTCCACGAAGTTAAAACGCAGTGATTTCAAGATGGACTTGGGGCCGATCATCGGGATCACGGAATCCAAATGATGCGCGCCACTAACTCTGCAGTTTCTCCTCCTGAATACTGAGCTTCACCAGCTCCGCGTAATACTCGCATGACGCCATCAGTTCTGCGTGCGGGCCGTGCGCCAGCACCCGGCCTTCGCGCATCACATAAATCTGGTCCGCGTGCCGGACGGTGCTGAGCCGGTGCGCGATGACCAGGCAGGTGCGGTTCGCGCGCAGATGATCGATGGCCTGCTGAATGAGCCGCTCACTTTTGTTGTCCACCGCGCTGGTGGCTTCGTCGAGCAACAGCACTGGCGCGTTCTTGAGAAAAGCGCGGGCGATGGAGATGCGCTGCTTCTCGCCGCCGCTCAGCCTGGAACCGCGTTCGCCGACGGTGGCATCAAGCTGGCCGTCCATGCGCTCGACGAATTCCTTCGCGCAGGCCTGTTCCAGCGCGTGCCACAATTCTTTATCCGTCGCATCCGGCTTTCCGAGTCGCAGGTTCTCGCGAATGGTCTGGTTAAACAAATAACTCTCCTGGGTGACAAAGCCGATCGCATCGCGCAGGCTCGCCTTGTTTAAATCGCGGATGGATTTTCCGTCGAGCGTGATGGTGCCGCTTTCACACTCGTATAAACGAGTCATAAGCTGGAAGACGGTGGACTTGCCCGCACCAGTCGCGCCGACAAATGCGACCGTCTGACGCGGCAGCACAACGATGTTCAAATCGCTTACGGTCGGGCGCGATCCATCGTAACGGAAGCTGACATTCTCGAAGCGAATCTCGCCGCGCACATCGTATAATTTTTTGCCACGTTTAAGATCCTCCGCATCGTCGAGTTCAAGGATGTCGAAGATGCGGCGCGCGCTGACTAGGCCAGTGACGATAGTTTGATTAATGCCGTGCAGCCGTCCGATCGGTTCATACAGCATGCCGATGAGCAGCAGGAACTGGCCGAGTTGGCCGATGGTGATTTCACCTTGAATGGCCCACCAGGCACCGAAGCCCATTAACAAGACCACGCCGGTGTCGCCCATCAAACTCATGCCTGGTGCATAAACGGCCCACGCCCGTTGCAGCTTCGTCTGCTGCGCGCGGTAGTGGCCGCTGCTCTCATTGAAGTCCTGCTGCGTCTGCTCTTCCAGCGTGTAACTTTTGATCTGTCGGATGCCCGCGATGTTGTCGTGCAGGAGTGTATTCAATCCGCTCGCTGCCTCCCGCGCCTCCCGCGCCCTTGGCGAAACCCAGCGCGCATAAATCCATCCGCCTGCAGCGATGAGCGGCATCGGCAGCATGATCACCAGCGCCAGTTTCCAGTGCAGATAATACATCACGCCGGCAGTCAGCAGAACTTGCAAGATAGCGGGCGCTCCTTGATCCACACCATCGAGAATCACTCGCTGCGTCGCGGGCACATCATCCGACATGCGGGTGAGGATGTCGCCCGTGCTCTGCCGGTCGAACCATTTGAGCGGCAGATGCTGGATCCGGTCATGAAGTTGCGAACGGAGATCGTAGGTCATGCGCAGTTCGAAGGCGTTGTTGGCCAGTGTGCGCAGCGAATAAAAAATCTGCCGCAGAACAAACGCACCCCACGCCAGCAAGGCGGCCGGCAGGATTTGGTCGAGCCTTTTGTGCGGGATGATGTCGTCGAGAAACCATTGCGTTACGCCGGGAAAAACAAATCCGAGCAGAGTACCCGCGATGGCCATGCCAAGTCCGAGCGCGATGCGACGCGGATAACGCGCCATGAAGCGGAGAAGCAGGCGGGCAGGGGAAGTCATCGGCATTGTAATATTACTTCCCCCGTTGCTTCCCATTCAATCCCATCAGGGTGCCGCCGTAACAGACAACGATCCATCCGCCAAGAATGGCCAGCGAAATCAAGGCGGTATGAGTATAGAGATAAAGTTTGCCCATGGCGTAGCGCACGTCGTTGCGCTGCTCCACGCTCTCGTGAAATTTCTGAACGGAGCGCGGAGTATCGAAGGTGGCCTGTCTCTGACCGACGAGCCCCGGATGAACTAGAAGGTTTTGCCAGCTTTTGTTCCAATCGGAAACCTTGTCATATTTTTCCATGGCTCTCTCTCCGGCTTTCGTCCAAGTGATCTCTTCTTGTTCGCCGTTGGGAGTGAGGAAGACCGGATATTTTGTGCGGTTGCTCATGCGCGGAGTGGTCTGGCCGTAGATGCCGGCCACGTCCATGAGCCGTTGTGCGCAATAGCTCGGGATGAATTCGGCCGTCGCGCGCACGCTGGCGGACATTTCCGGTCGGGTGACGACGATGCCGCCGAAGAGAATCTGCGGAATCAGAACCAGAGGCACCCACATCACCGCCTGCGTCTCCGTGCGGACCATCGCAGAAATGGCCAGGCCGATCGCAATACCCACGAACGCCGCACCGAATAACGCAGCCAGCCGGAGGCCGAGCGCGATGCCGAACACGCTGAGCGACTTGGCCTTCGCACCCGGCGCGTGGGTATTCCCTTCGCCGGGATCAGTGGAGTCGAGAATGCCCTGGCCGGCCTCAAAAAAAACCGCAATGCGCAGTGTCGCATTTAAGAGCGCGCCAATGCCCTGCGGTTTTGGTGCAGGTGTTGCTCCTAGAGGGGCGGCATCCGTTTTTGTCTGGTTCTTGTTCTCCTCCGAGACGAGTTCGAAATCGTTGGCTGCGGATGCTGGCGAATCGTTGGTGGATTCTTTCGCGACGGGCGGAGTCAGTCGTTCCTCCATTTTTTGATAAAACTCCGGAGCTTTGAACTTCGACGGATTGAACGAATGTGCCGAGGTGAGTGTGATCACCAGCAGCAGCAGCGCCTGGAGCGTGGTGATGAAGGTGAGAAAGGCGTATTTGCTCTGGAGATAGCTGCTCAGACTGAGGCCGCAGACGCGCTCGCGGCGGAACACGGCGATTTCTCGCACGATCTGTTGCGCGCCATTGCTGCAGCCGAACCAGAGCGTGGCGACCACGCAGAGGAACATGCGCAAGGGTGCGTCATCTGAAACCCAGCCGATGAGCAGCCCGATGAACAGCGGCTGCGCTAGCAGGAAAAGCAGATTGAGATGATCAGCTTTGAGGATGCTCCACTGGCGATGCAGCAGGATGCCAAGCTGCCCGAGATATCCCGGCCCGCGTTTTTGCTGCTTTAGCGGGACGGCGCCCAAATCGGCGGATGCGAGGTACGCGAGTGGTTTGGTGCTGGTGCGCGAGTTCTCGAATTCAAGCCGCCAGTCGGCGCCGGATTTTGTTTCCTCGGCGCCGACCTTGAGATAAATCTCATCGAGGCCGTGCTCCGTCTTGAACCAGGCGGTTGCTTCATCCGGCGTGCCGTTGAAAATCAAGTGGCCGCCGTGCACGAAGCAAAGCTGGTCGAAAAGATACGCGCGACCAAGCACATGGGTGGTGCAGACCACGGTGCAGTCCGCGCCCGCGAGCCGGCGCAAGAGGCTCATCAAATCGAACTCGGTCTTTGGATCGAGGCCGCTTGATGGCTCATCGAGAAACAGGACGCTGGGTTTGGCCAGAAGCTCTGCGGCGATGGAGACACGTTTCCGCTGGCCGCCGGAGAGCTGGGTAATCCGCTTATCCTTGTGTTCTGACAAGCCAAGACGCTCAATTGTTTCCTCCACGAGATCATTAATCGCAGCGCTTGGCGTATTCGAGGGCAGCTTCAATCGTGCACTGTAGGTGATGGCCTCGGTCACGGTGAGTTCGCGGTGCACGATGTCGTCTTGCGGCACGTAGCCGATGCCGGTGGCGGCCATCTCGCGCGGATCGCCGAGGCGCGCTCCGTTGATGTAAACCTCGCCACTGGTCGCGGGGTTCACGCCGCAGAGCGCGTTCATCAGCGTGCTCTTGCCCTGACCGGAGCCGCCGAGGATGCCGACAAAGGAGCACGGTGCGATGTCGAGCGAGACTTCGGTGAGGATATTGCGGCCGTCGCCCAGTCGGAAAGAAAGGCTGCGTGCCTCCACCTTGGCCCCGCCATAGGTGGCCACGAGACGCAGGGCGATGCCGGAGAATTCAAAGTTGTAGCTGCCAAGGCGGAGGCGGTCGCCCACGATGAGCTGACGGCGGTCGAAGCGCTGGCCGTTGAGCAAGGTGCCGGTGGAGCTTTTATCGGTGGCGAAGATGACGCCAGGCGCAGTTTGCTCCAGTTCCAGGTGGTTGCGTGAGATGCGCGAATCCTCGGAGTCGAGCTGCACCTTGCCCGAGTCGCCCCAAGCCTCGCCACTGGCCCGACCGACGATGAGCTTGGAAATTCCGCGCAGGGGAATCTCGCGCGTCTCGCTTCCGCCGAAGCGCGGCAGCGAGGGGGCGACGCCGAAGCGAATGATGACTCCGCCAGGAAACCCGATGAGGTCGCCATCATCCAGCGTGGCATCAGCAGGGCAGGTGCGGCCGTTGAGTCTCAGCGAGCGCGCTGCGCTCTGAGATGCCGCGCTGAGCAGCCAGGTGGAAGCGCGCGGCTCCCAGGTCAGCACAGCATGGAGCGGCTCAATTCCCGGGGCATTGATGACCAGGTCGGCGGATGATCCGGAACCGATGCCCGTGGTGTTTTTTCCCAACGTGAAAGCGCGAAGCTCTTCCTGATTTCGGAGGACAATGTGGCCGTTCATACGCTGGGAGATTGAGGTGTTCTGTTCGTCGCTGGCGGCCAGGATTGCAAGTCACTCGGGTGATTTTGTCGTGGTGCATTCAAAGTTGGACATTTGTGCGATCAAAGTTGGACACAGGATATCTTCAGGGTTCATAGCGTAGTAGGAGCGAGGGTTTTTGGTGTTTATCA
>VFKE01000086.1 GCA_009885695.1 Verrucomicrobiota bacterium
CCGCCGTCAATCTGACAGTGCTGCGCCGGATGACGCTCAACACCCTCAAAGCCCACCCTCCCTTCCCCGGGAAAAAGGGAGAGGTGATGTCCATCCGTTCCCGTCAATACGTCGCACCCGTCTGCCCTGAAAGTGTCCGAATAATGTCCAAGTGAGTTGTTTACTATCAGACTATCCCCGCAACTCATTGAAAATGAGTGGTGCACCCAAGAGGATTCGAACCTCTAACCTTCTGATCCGTAGTCAGATGCTCTAATCCGTTGAGCTATGGGTGCTACGACTGCGCTTTAAAATACGGTCTGCCCTGAAGCAGACTGGAGAATACCGGATGAAAGTTTCTTGTCAAACGGTCTGCCGTTTTCCCCGCACCAGGAGATCAATCAACCGGCGGGGTCGGAATACCGGTCCTGCCAACTTCAATGGCGGATTCATAGTTCAGCGCGACAGGCGGAACCTCGTAGCGCGGTTTCGGAACGAATTTCGGGTCAGACAGACATCTTTCGGTAATGGCCCAGGCCAGATCCACCAGAGGCGGCCGGCATATCGACGCATCAATTTCACCCTTGATGATCATCTCCCTGCCGCCCCCTTTGCCAAGATTTCCGTCCACACCGAGCACGAGGATACGTCCGATCAGTTCGGGATTGGCGGCAGCGACCGCCTTGGACGCGGCACGCGCGATCAAATCGTTATGGGCAAAAATCACATCGAAATCCTTCTGCAGAAGCAAGGCCTCTTTCACGCGCTCGGCCGTGTCTTCGCTCAACAATTTACACTGCGCCTGATGGACGACTGTAATCCCCGGTTGCTGCCAGATGGACTTTAACAAGCCATCACTGTAGCCGGCATGCGACACGGCGGGAGGGGCGGTCGTCAACTCGACAATGCGCCCCGCAGGTTCAGTCCCACCCTCTTCGGCAGCCTTCAGTCGGAGCGATTGAATGAGAAACTCGCCGGTGACACGTCCGACTTCAGCATCTGGACAGACGATGACGCTGCTGCGTGGGTTCTTGGATACGATGTCAGCAAAGACGAATATCCTCGGACCTGAGCCATCCAACCGGTTTAGTGCCGGCGCCAGCACCTCGGGGTTGACCGGGAAGACGAAGATGAAATCTGGTCGAGCCGCCAGAGCCGCCGCAAACTGATTGGACTGGAGATTCGCATTGCCGGCGGCGTCCCACATTCTGAGTTTGGTCGCACCGCGGGTCTGCACCAGCCGCTGCAACAGATGAGACTGGGAGTTGCGGAAAGGATCGCGCCGCGAATCAAACAAGGCTGCAATATTCACCTGCGATGACTGGTCCTTGGGCGCTCCATCCTTTTTGCCGCACGAGATTCCCAGCGGGGCCATCAGACCCAGGCAAGCACGTGTGAAAGTTCTGCGATGCAGTTTATCCATACCGCGAATCCATATCACAAACCGCTGCTGAGGGAAAGGAATATCCACGGTGCATAAGCCCCAGTCCAGTGGCGAGCAGCACCAGGTCAATCACCAGTTCCGTCCTCACGCCCGACTTGATCGCGCTGCCAAAACAGCCGCACTCGATGTCCAAGCCCCGGCTCCAGGCGAAGGCGATCGCCACCAGAAACACCATGAGACAGGCATTGAGCAGCACCAAGCCTCCCCGCCGGAGGAATCCGGTCATCACAGCCAGACCGCAAAAAATCTCAAGCCAGGGCAGCCCGAGCGCCAGCCAGGCCGGGAACGGGTCGGGCAACGCTCGAAATCCACGGATCGAAACCAGAAACAACTGCGGATCCAACACCTTGACGCCACCGGCGAAAATGAAGACCGCGCCAAAAACAAAGCAAAGCACCCGGTGCAGTCGGCGGCTGTTATCCACAGTCATAAAATGACAAGTTCAAGCGAAGACTGCGATGAACGCGCTGTCGAGCGCGAGGGCGGCACTGACGTTGGTGTGCAAATTTGAATTCAGGCGGCGCAGTTCCTTCACGGCGCGATTGACCCTGGCGGCGTCCCAGTGCCCGGCGAGCGCGCGAGTGGCCTCAACATGAGAAGGAAGATCAATGCGATCCGCCCCCACCTGGTGCCGCATGACATCACCCATCCATGCCAGAAGAAGTTCCAGCATCACCGTGCGCTGATGAAGAAAGCGCACCTGAATGGCCGCGGTCATTTCCTCCTCGATCTTGTCAATCGTCTGGCTGGAAACATCGGTCGTCTGCTTCAGAATTTTCTTCTCATCTTCAAACTCACCCTCCAATTGTTTCTCGATACGCTCACGAATCGAATCCAGAATGTCTTCAAACTCACGCCGGATTCCCAGTGCCACCGCCATCGTGCCCGGCTGCCTGCTCAACGAGAACTTGGTCAGGGTCCTGACCAGACGCTGCTCGTCTGCACCGAGCTGACGCACACCGCTTTCCGGCATCAGCGGAACTTTAATCACCCGGGAAAGAGTCGTTGGAAGAAATTGCTCCGGCTGTTCGGAAGTCAGAAGAATATGAGTGCGCGGCGGAGGTTCCTCCAGCGTCTTGAGAAAGGCATTTTGCGCCTGCTCCGTCATGCGCTCGGCATCGACGATGACCGCGAATTTGAATCCGCCCGGTGTGGCACTGAGATGAAGCTGGCGTTCCATCTCCCGAATCCCCTCCCCCTTCCCTGCTTCGCCAATGATGATCCGCCTCGACTTGCTTTCCGGACGCAGCACGGGAACTCCAGATTGAGCCCATCTCTCAAGATCAGGATGGCGCGCGCCGGAAACGAGGTTCAAAAACTGGGCGGTGAACTTCTCCAGTTCAGCCTCTCTGGGGCCGCAAATCAGATAGGCGTGCCCGAGCCGGCCGCGCTCGCGGGCGCGGTCGAGGAGTTGCAGGGCATGGGCGGCTTTGAACGACATGGACGCGGACGATGCTAGATGCTGAACGCCGGATGGCAACGGTTGCTTTGATTGAGTGAGGTTTTCAGTTTTCAGTTTTCAGTTTTCATTTCATAGTGTTGCATGAGCACAGCACCGGAACACATTGAGTTCGCCACTCGCGACACAAAGGAAAGCGTCGAGCAAGGGCTGGCTTTCGCCCCCAAGTTCGACGCAGAGGGCTTGATTCCCGCCATGGCTGTGGACTGGCGGACGAACGAGGCGCTGATGCTCGCCTACATGAACGAGGAGTCCTTGAAGCAGACGCTCGCGCTCGGCCAGGCCGTTTATTACAGCCGGAGCCGGAAGCAGCTCTGGCACAAAGGTGCCACCTCGGGCGAATTCCAGATCGTCAAGGAAATCCGAGTGGACTGCGATCAAGACGCGCTGGTGCTCAAGGTTGAGCAACTCGGGGGCGGCTGCTGCCACACGAAAGCGACGACGTGCTTCTACCGCAGGCTGGCGACGGACAAGCCCGGCGCGGGCGTGGTGTCGCTGGTGCGAGACTGAGCCGTCTGCGGCCGACCATTTCCCAACGGAGCGTTGTACTGGCCGGTTCCCGTGATGGTCACGCGCGAACCAACATCCACGACGTTGTAGAGCGTGCCGGCGAAATCACGTGGCAGGCGAATGCAGCCGTGTGATGCCGGCAAGCCCGGTTCCGGAATATCTCCCGCGTGCAAGCCCACGCCATAACTCGTGATGCGCATCCAATAGGGCATCTGGGCACCGACAAAGCGACAGCCCGCCGGGACCGGAGTCACACCAGCCTTCGCATCCGAATTCACGACCTCGCCCAGCTCATTCGTAATGACGCCATACATGTTAGAGACTTTGTCCTGAATTTTCTCCATCACGTAAAAAGTCCCGCTCGGCGTAGGATGTCTCGTGGTGCCGGAGGCCAGAATCGTCCAGCCAGCTTCCGCGCCGCCACGGTAAATCGTGGCCTTCTGTTCGTCGAGGTTGATCTTGATTGCAGCCGGCCCGCTCAATTCATCGCCCCACCACTGATAGAGCGGAGGTGCCTCCTTCTTGGTCTCGTTGGCGGCGGTCGTTGGAAGACGGATCGAACAGGCGGAAAAAAAACCGGTGCCCAGGACTAAGACAGCGGAAGAAATTAATCTGCGACTGCTGGAAGAAAGATAAAGTTTCATGAGGTCAGCAGACTAGGCGCACTCTGATAACTTGGATACAAAAAAACATCTGGGTTCAATAGAACGATCAAATCGTCAGTCATGCCCAGAGTGGATTCGTTATTCCAGCGTGCGAAACTGAGGGCCGATCAAGAGAGACTGTCCGTCAATTTGTTCGAATTGCCAGCAGGCCACGCGGAGACATTCTACGAACCTGAGGCAACTGTTGGCTTTTGGTGAGTGGCAAATTGTAGTTCCAAGAGG
>VFKE01000060.1 GCA_009885695.1 Verrucomicrobiota bacterium
CAGAGCGTGCCGCATCTGATCGAAAAGATCATGGAGTTCATCGAAGCGCACAACGAACACGCCAAGGCTTTCGTGTGGACGGCCACGGCCGAAGCCATCCTCACCAAGATCGAGAGATGCCGCAAACGGCTTGAGGAAATCAGTCCGGGTTGCACGAGCAGGAAGCGGCGCAAGGCGGCTTAAAAAAATAGTTATTTCGGCGACAGAACACTAGAGCCCACGCTCAATACGGTGTTGGCTTACCAAATTGAGAGGCATAAATGCACTTGCACGCCCGCGTGCCCTCGCCAACAAGTCCGCACCATCCAAACCAACCTCACCGACCATGCCCAAACCTAAAATCCAATTCGGCTCTCAAGTTTACACCTGGTTTATGCAGGGCACTGGCAAGGGCTATGATAACAAGCTCGAGCACATGATCAAGGTCGCCGCCAAGGCCGGTTTCACGGGTATCGAGCCGATGGTGCTCGAAATTTCCGAGAAAGCTCTCGGCTGCTCGAAATACTGGCTGGGGCCACAGCTTGATCCGGCGAAGATGAAAGACTCGCTGGCGAAGCACAACATGAAGCTCGCGGGGCTCGCGCTGGTTTGCGCGTGGGACGGCGACACGGAGACCGACGCCGAGCGCGAGGCGGCTGACTTCACGATCAAGTTTCTCAAGAAATTTCGCGGCGCGAAGCTGGGCACCGTGACGCTTCCGAGCGGTCGCGCGAAAGACCTGCAACGCCGCCGTCTCAACGTCGCGCGCAACGTCAACGCGGTCTCCATGCGCGCCGCCGCCGCGGGCATCGAGTGTTCCTATCATCCGAACAGTCCCCCCGCGTCGATCGTGCGCACACAGGAAGATTACGATGTGGTGCTTAGCAGCCTGGATCCGACGGTCACCGGCTGGACGCCAGACGTGGGACACATCATCCGGGGCGGCATGGATGTCATTGCCACGCTCAACAAGTGGGCGCATCTGGTGAACCACATTCATTACAAGGATTATTCCGGCAACGGTCCCGAGCCGTGGGCGCAGATGGGCACCGGAAAACTCGACTTCCATAAGATCACCGAGTGGTTGGTGCAGCACAAATACGAGGGCTGGATCATCTGCGAGGATGAGGCTCATGCTGCGGTCGAAGACCCGGACGGCGTGACAAAACAGAATGGCAAGTGGTGCCAGGAGCAGCTTCTGCCCTTGGTGAACTGATCAGGAGTTCGCTAAATAGCATTGCAAAAACGCTTCCGCCGGAGTCCGGCGGAAGCGTTTTGATGTTGCAGGGCGGGTGCTCCGCCTGCCGTAGTACTGCCGGTGCCGGTATAATTTCAAAAGACATGGGTCAGCGGAGCACTTCCCTAGAGCGGGTTAATTAATTTTGTAGCCGCGTTCGTAAGAACGCGGGAAATAGGCATGCTTCGTTGGCTGCCGTGGCTTCTTCCCGCACTCTTACGAGATGCGGCTACGTCTTTTTTAAAAATGCTCCAGCAGCCTGTTCCGGAGATTTGTATCTGGGAGGCGCGGTGGTGGCCGGCGATGATGGCGGATTCCGCGGCACCATGGCCGAGGTCCGCATCTACAACCGGGCCTAGAGTGAGCCCGAAATCCGGGCGCTGGGCGCAAGGCCACTGGCCGGGCAATGATCAGTCTTCGATCTCATCAGTCCCATTCGAGGCATGGTCTGATTTGCAGAATAACTCGAAGGCCTTGAACAAGCCGAGGCCGAGCAGGGCCGGCCGCATGAAAGGAACCGCGACCGCCGTGATGGCACCGACGATCATGCGTGGCGGCACGAGGTTGAGCAGCAGACCGGCGCCGAATGCGGTGGCGATGGCTTTGGCCGGATCTCGGCGCACAAAATTTTCGGCATCGTGCAGGACTCGGTGGAGGGTTGCTTGGGGGGTCGCAGTTGTTGGAAGTGTAGCTTCAGTGTCCATGGGGTTGAGTTGATTTGCGGTACTCTATCACGCATCCTGCCGTTGAGCGATAAGATGGGTGAAGGGATTGGGCGCGACGAGGTTGTATTGCCGGATGGCCATTTTCCAGAAACCGCTGAGGTGTTCCTCGGATGCGCTCCAGAGTTCGTAATGCAGGTTGGTTACGCTGTCGGCATCATACATGATGGCCTTCAATTCCTGTGCGTGAAGCGAAACGGGGCCCAGTGTGATGAGTTTATGGGAGAGGTAGGTGAAGTATTCCCGGGAGTGCTGCTGGTTCTTGCGGCGGCGCAGGAGGCTGACGTGCAGTCCGTTGACATAAGGATCGAGGCACAATTGGATGAGACCAAAATTTTGCTCGATTTCCGGCTGGAGCTTGGGCCGGTCCTTGACTTCGTTGAGGTGGTCTTCCAGCGATTGGACCACGGGCGGCGGGTTGACCTCCTCCGGGGTGAGGAAAAGGCCGAAACGGAACAAGGAGCGATTGCTGGAAGTGATGATGGCGAAGGGGATGGCCAGGATCAGGGCCAGAACCACGGGACTGATCCAGATCAGGAAATGATTGTTAAAGTGGCTGGAGATAAAAAATGCGATCACAGCCCAGACGATACCAATAACCGTCACGCCGCCGAAAGTGAGGATGGGTTCGCGCCAGTCGATGCCCACGGAAAGCTTGCGGCGCTGGGCGATCCATTTCACGCCTTTGCCCAGGATGGTATAGATGACAAAGCGACTGTGGAAGATCATCATGATCGGTGCCAGCAGGGCAAAAATAAAGGTGTCGAGAAAGCTGCCCAATGCGGCGAGAAATCTGAGGCGCACGGGCTTGAACAGTCTGCCGGTGGAGAGTTCATCGAGCACGATGAGTGCCTTCGGCAGAAAGATGAGCGTGAGCGTCATGATGAGCAGGAGTTCCACGGAAAGATGAGCGTGCGGGGCGACGAGTTCAGGATTCATCGCGGCGGTGACCGTGGAGAAAGCGAGGAACAGGAACCAGAGTGGCGAGCTTACATAGCTGAGGATGCCGTGGATAAAGTTCAACCGGCTGATGGGATGCAGGCCTTTGGCGAAAATGAGCGAGAAGTGCTGCAGGTTGCCCTGGCACCAGCGGCGGTCACGCTTGAGGGTATCGATCAAGGTTGGCGGTCCCTCTTCATAGCTTCCTTCATCATTAGGCAGGAGTCGCACGGCGTAGCCTGCTTTCCGCATCAGCGCGGCTTCGACGAAATCATGGCTGAGGATATGACCGCCGAGCGGTTCCTTGCCGGGGAGGGCGGGGAGCGCGCAGTATTCAATAAAGGGCGCGAGGCGCACGATGGCGTTATGCCCCCAGAAGTTGGCCTCGCCGCACTGCCAGTAATTGAGGCCGGCGACGAAGGCGGGACCGTAGAGGCTCTGGGCGAATTGCATGACGCGTCCGAGCAGGGTGGTGGCACCGATCTGCTTGGGGAAAGTCTGGAGGATGCCGATGCCGGGATTCTTCTCCATGATGCGCACCAGGTTTACGAGGAATTTGCCGGCCATGATGCTGTCGGCATCAAGCACGATCATGTAGCGGTAGCGCTTGCCCCAGCGACGGCAAAAGTCGGAGACATTGCCGCTTTTGCGGTTGATGGGCGCGCGGCGCTTGCGGTAGAAGATGCGGCCGAAGGCGTTGTGCTGGCGGCAGAGTTCCAGCCAGGCGGCTTCCTCCTCGATCCATTTATTGGGATCATCCGAATCACTGAGGATGAAAAAGTCAAAACTCTCCACGCGGCCGGTGGCGAGCAGGGAGTTATAGACTGCGCGCACACCTTCAAAGACGCGGGTGACATCCTCATTATAGACCGGCACGATGATGGCGGTGGTGGCCCCGATGGGGGAGTCCATGTCATCGCGCGGAATGGTGCGCATCAGATCCAGCGGATCCGGCTTGGGGCGGTTCATCATCCAGATACCCAGGAGTGCGGTCCAGAAGCCGGTGTTGAGCTGGTAGAAAAGCGGGACGAAAACAATTAGCAGGCCGGTCTCATGCCAGTGCATTCCGTAACGCGAGAGCACGATGAACATCAGCCAGGAGCCAACGATGGTGCCGAGTAACACGAACGTGAAGAACGTCGCGCGGCGGATGCGCGCCTGCTTGGGCGAGGGTATCCCGGCATGGGATGCGGGATGATGCAATGAGACACGTGAAGTGACGCGCGGCAGCGCAGCAGGACCGGCGGCGGGAGCGCTCATGTGTTTGTCAGATTATAAACATACCAGAGCACGCCGACAATGATCGCGAGAAGTATCGGGTAGCGCAGCAGTGCGAGCTTTCCTCCATCGGAGTCATCGTCATCAGAATCGCCCATGATGCCGAGGTCGATGGGGCGTGGCGTCATTTTGGATATCTGGAGCCGGGGGCCGGATGTGCGCACGGCGGAGCGCATGGCGCCGGTCATGTCTTCAGGCAGATTATTGCGATCGATGAAAAAATGCGGCCATCGTCCCGGTCCGTCGCAGAGGTGGAAGCCGAGCCGCCCGGTGCCTTCGATCTGGGATTCGGTCAGCTCCATGCCTTGATAAATTTCCGAGAGCCATTCCTTCAGCATCGCGCGGGCCTGGGCGATGGCGTGTGCGGTCGGCGACCGCAAGGGATCCTTCTCGTGCGCATCCGCGGCGCGGCGCAGGGTTTCCAGGATGAGTTGGGTGCGGCGGATGCGGTTATGCAGGCGGAAGCTGCGGAAATAGTCAGCGAGCCGTGCGTAGGCTTCGTTCCATTCCTCTTCGTTACCGGTTCTGGGCGCGAAGTGAATGGTCAGGGCCTCCATGGGGCCGGTGGCCGTCAGGCTTTCTACCGCTTCCATTGGTAAGACCAGCGTTCAGACATGAGTTGCTTGCCATCGCTCAACTCGCAGGTCATTTCGAGGAGCTTCAGTCCCGGCGGCACATCCATCTTGAAGAAGGCGCGCCAGCCGCCGCTTTCGGCGTTGGCGATCACGCGCTTGTCCAGCAGCTTTGCATCTGGCGGGATGGTGAGCTCAATCGTGGGAGTCCAGTCAGCCGCAGCATCGTCAGGCACCTTGCCTTTGGTGAAATCCACCACGAAAAGATAATCGTCGGGATTGGTGGGCGTGGCGATGGCCTCGCCATAGCGGGTTGATGTCACTTTCGCGAGGTTGTGCTCGTGTTCGCCCTGCCAGTTCAGCTTGTAAGCGAAGCGCAATGGCTCGGTCGCCGTCGGCAGATGGTCGGGCTGCCACATGAGGACGACATTGTCCCATGTTTCCTCACCGGTTGGGATTTCGATGAGGTGCAGCGCGCCGCGTCCGAATCCTTCGATGGGTTCCACCCAGACCGCGCTGCGCTTGTGGTATTTGGCTTCGAGATCCTCGTAGTGACCAAAGTTGCGGTCGCGCTGCTGGAGGCCGAAGCCTTTGAGTGACTCGATGTTGAACACGCTCTG
Source organism: Verrucomicrobiota bacterium (assembly GCA_009885695.1). Lineage (GTDB taxonomy): Bacteria > Verrucomicrobiota > Verrucomicrobiia > Verrucomicrobiales > Verrucomicrobiaceae > VFKE01. The sequence continues at coordinate 5,348 of VFKE01000060.1, forward strand.
ACGCAGTTCCATGCTGTTGTCCAGCGGACGCCAGATCACGGGGCCGAAATTTTGCTCGATGAGAAGTCCATCGGAATCATGCACCTCCGGGCGGAAATCCAGCGCCCTGGGATGGGTGTTCTCGCCGAACCAGAACATGGATGAGAAAGGAGCGATCCCAAGTTGATTGACAACCCTGCGCAGAAACACTGAGCCGTTCACCGTGATCAGCGTGGTCTCGCCCGGCGTCGTTTCGATCTCATAGGCGCCGGTCACGCTTGGTCCGTTGAGCAACGCGTAGAATTTGAAGGACTTCTCTCCCGCCTTGGGCTTGATGAACCAGACGTGCGTGAAGTCGGGAAACTCCTCCGGCGCTCCACCGGTGGTGTTGATCGCGACGGCGCGGGCTGACAATCCCCAGCCATGATGCTGGGGCGCGGCGCGGAAATAGCTCGCGCCCACGCATGAGAGGAATTCCATGCGGCGGTTTTTTTCCAACTCCATTGCAATCACCCGGAAGCCCGAGTAACCGAGGGGCGCGACCACGTTCTCGGGCACCTTTAACTCTCCGTAAACAAACCGTCCCTGGTCAAACGGCAGTGCTGCCGCCCGCCCGTCCTCGATGCTGTTGAACACCACCGTCTTTTTGAACATCCAGCCTGGATGAAAAAATTCGACTTCAAACCCGCCGCCCGACCCCTTGTAGAGCGCGTTGCCCGGTTTCGATTGGATTTTCCGGTGTCCGTCATAGTCGAGTGCCTCGAAGAACGGATCGAGTTTACCCTGGGGCGGCACATGGGGCTTCTGGGCTAGTTGCGAAGCATAAGCCTCCAGATCTAGAAAAGTCCGGACCGGGGGAGGGGCGTTATCTTGTGCCTGGGATGATGAGAAAATGGCAAGGATGAGCAGGCTGGTGGAAACGATGTGAAAACACATAGGACGAAGAAGGTTGACGATCACGGCTACGCGAAGAATGGCTCGGCTTCAATCAACGTCAAGGAGAGGCCGCCGCAAACCAAAGCATCTTTTTCAAAACCTAGCAGCCTGTTGAAAAACGGAAGACAAGCATCTTGCCTGTCACGACAGCCATGCTTCCAGCATGGCATGTTACACGGCAGGTCGAAGGACATGCAGGCCAGATGCCCGCCAGCCATGTCAGGCTTGAAGCCTGACCTCCAGCCTTCAAGGCGTTTTTCAACAGGCTGCTTGGGAAGCGCTGATTACTCGCAAGTAGAAGCGACGCCTCGGTCGCTGATCCCAGTGCAGTAAGCGACGAGGGCGTCGCTTCTACTCTTTGTTCAGCGTTTGCCTAGAGCGGTTTAAATAATTTCGCGGCCGCGTGCGTAGCCGCGTTCGTAAGAACGCGGGAAATATGGAAGCCCTCCCCGCAGCCACGAAGCAAAAACGCGGGGCATAGGCATGCTTCGTTGGCTGCCGTGGCTTCTTCCCGCACTCTTACGAGATGCGGCTACGTCTTGTTTAAAAATGCTCTAGGGGAATTGAAATTACCGACTGTCCTCTGCAATTCTATGCCGTGCACTGTCACTGCTCACAACAGCTCAGGCTTCTGCAATAACTGCGCGACGCGCGCGAGCAGCCTTCCGGCACCGCCGCCGTCGAGGACGCGGTGGTCGAAACTGAGAGTCAGCTCTGCTTCGGTGATGGGGATGAAACACTGCACCTCCTCGCTCCAGATGGGGGCCTTGCGGCCGGCACCAAGGCCGAGCACAAGGTTCTGCTCGGGGAGCGGGATGGGCGTGGCCCAGACGATGCCGAAGGTGCCGAAGTTTGTGACGGTGGCGATGCCGGGGCGGTTGCCGTCGTTGGGCAGGCGGCGGGCGCGGGCTTTTTCAACGAGGTCGTTATAAGTTTCCACCAGTGTGATGAGGGGCTTTTTGTCCACTTCACGAATGACGGGGACCATGACGCCGTCATCGACTTCGACGGCAAACCCGATGTCGATGGCGAGAGGATGCACGATGCGATTGCCAACGAGGCGGCCGGCGATGGCGGTGTTTTCCGTGAGCGCGAGCGCGAGGGCACGGATGACGTAAAGCGCGGGGCCGGGTTTCGGCGTGGCTTTTCGGCGATGCGCCAGCATGGCATCGAGCACGACGGGCGAGCCGACGGTGGCCAGCGGCCGGGTCCAACTGCGGCGCATGGAATCCGCCACCGCAATGCGCATGGGGGAGGCTTGCGAGAGATGGTGCTGGTCGAGGTTGCGGAGGAAGCCTTCGAAGTCTTCGACGGTGACGCGGCCGCCTGCGCCGCTCCCGGCCACGGCGGAGAGGTCGGAGGCGTTCAAGCCGAGTTCGCTCATGCGCGCTCTCATGCGTGGAGAAATATAACTGGCTCCTGCGGCGCCGGCGGGAACGGGGAGTCCGCCGACGACGGGTTCGACGGTGAGCTGCCCGGGTTCGCGGATGGCATCGGCATCGCTCACGGCGAAGTGGACGCCTTTGGTGTCGTCATCATCGCCGTTGATCTTGTTTTTTGGAGTGGGAGCGGGTGCGGCTGGTTTAATATCGATGCCGAGCATGCGCGCGTCTTTGTCGCTGATTTCCAGCGAACCGAGAATCGAACCGACGGCGTAGCTGACTTGGGGTTTCGCGGTGATGCTGCCGATTTTTCCAGCACAGGGCGCGCCAACGGTCATGACGGCTTTGTTGGTTTCCACTTCAAAGATTTCCTGTCCGGCGACCACACTGGCTTGCGGGGCGATGAGCAGCTTCACGATGGTGGCTTCGGCGATGGACTCGCCGAGCTGCGGCATGAGGATGGGAATGGAAGGCATGAAGAAGACGGGGAGACTTGGAGAGGGGGAGAGGCGGAGAATGGAAGAATGGAAGAATGGAAGAATGGAAAGATGGGAGACTGGGGAGAACTTAGTCTTGGAGGAGTTTTCTGAGTGCGGCGGCGATGGAGAGGGCGGTGGGGCGGTGGGCGCGCCAGAGGTTGGGATGATAGGGGATGGGAGTATCTTTGGAGTTGAGTCGCTGTGGAGGCGCGTCGAGCAAATGAAATCCATCAGCGACGACGCGGGCGATGACCTCGGCGCAGACGCCGCCCCAGGGGAAGCTTTCACCCACGCAAAGGAGTCGGCCAGTGCGTGCGACGCTGCCGAGAATGGTCTCGGTGTCCATGGGCTTCACGCTGCGCAAGTCCACGACTTCGATCTGATAGCCGTCGTGCTGGAGTTCCTCAGCGGCGCGGATCGACTCATGCACCATCGCGGAATAAGTGACGATGGTGGCGTGGCGGCCTGGGCGGGCGATTCGCGCTTTGCCGATGGGCATGGCTTCATCGGGCAACGAGTCAGCCTTGAGATGGTAATAAAGAAACTTGTGCTCGCAGAAGATGACTGGGTCGTCGAGCGCGACTGCATCCAGAAGCATATGATACGCATCTTCAACTGTCGCGGGCGTGAGGATGACCAGGCCCGGGTAGTGCGCGTAGACGCTTTCCATGCTCTGGCTGTGAAACGGTCCGCTGCCTGCGGTGCCGCCGCTGGGCAGGCGGATGACGATGGGGCAGGGGACACCGGTGCGCCAGTAATGCGTCCCGGCGTGGTTCACGATCTGATTGAAACCGCAGGCGCTGAAGTCGGCGAACTGCATTTCTATGATCGGTCGCGCTCCTTCCAGCGCGGCGCCGATGGCCACGCCAACCATCGCGTCTTCACTGATTGGGGCATCGAGCACGCGTTTGGGGAATTCATCAACAAGGCGTTTGGTGGCTTTGAATGCGCCGCCGAACGCTCCGATGTCCTGACCGTAGAGGAAGACATTCGGATCGCGCCGCAGCGCTTCATATTGCGCTTCGCGAATGGCTTCCAGGTAAGTGAGTGACATGGGGGGGATCGGTAAATCAGTGAAGCAGTGGGCAGTGAATCAGTGGGATCGTTTGGCGAATATTGGACTTTGGATCAATGGTGTTGCCAGCATTACCCGATTGGATTGAGACAATCAACTGACTTGCTGCCCACTGGTTGACTGATTCACTGGCTCTACCGCACCTGCCAGCCATCGGCGAGTTCGAGCGTGGAGAAGGATGACCAGGTCTCCTTGTAGGGATCGGGTGCAGGTTCCTGCATGGACTGGGCGAATGCCTGATCGATTTCCTGCTGCACTTCAATACGAAGGGAGTCGAATTCAGAGTCACTCAGCCATTTGCCGCTGCGGATGGTTTTTTCCGCTGCGGGGAGACAGTCGCGCCCGAGATCAGACTGGCGCATCTGTGGTGGGACGTAGGAGGCATCATCGTGCTCGCCGTGACCACTGAGGCGCAAGAGGGTTCCGACGATCATTTGTGGTCCGTGGCCATGGCGGGCGCGTTCCACGGCTTTTTCAAAGACATCGAGACAGTCTCCGAGGTCAGTGCCATCGACTTTGTAACCTTCCACGCCATAACCGCGGGCGCGTTCGATCAGATCGGCGCAGGCAAACTGGCGGCTGGTGGGTGTGGAGTAGGCAAACTGGTTGTTGGCAATCGCGATGACCATCGGGAGTTTTTCGACAGCAGCCATGTTCAAGCCTTCGTGAAACGCGCCGGTGGAAGTGGCGCCATCGCCCACGCTGGCGGCTCCGACCGTGTCTCCCAGCCGACCTTGAAGTCGTCGTGCCAGCAACATGCCTGCGACGACACTGATCGACGTGCCGAGGTGCGAGATCATGGCGGGCATGCCTTCTTTCGGTCTGCCGCGGTGGATGTTTCCGTCGCGTCCGCGCATGGGGCCGAGAGCGGAGCCGAGGTAGGTGCGGGTGGTGTCCAGCAGCGGTTCTCCGAAGGCCATCCGGCCCGCCTGATCGCGAATGAGTCCGGCGTAGATGTCGCGGCCTTTTTTTAGTTGGACGGCAAGCGCCGCGCTGAACGCCTCCTGACCCCGGCTGAGATAGACGCCGCCGACGATTTTGCCTCCTGCGCGATAGAGTGTGGCGAGCCGGTCCTCCAGCAAGCGGGCGCTGAGCATGTGCCGGTAGGCCGTGAGAAAACTTTCTTTGGCAGAATGTTTCTTTGTCGATGCCGTGGCGGGTGTCTTCACGATGGCAGTTGGCGGTCTTCTCAGGCAGCGGATCATCGCATGGATCAGAGGGGGAGGGAAGAAGTTTTTTGCGATGCCTGATACAGGATGAATGTCAAGCGGCCGGCATCCGTGATTTTCGCAGTCCATTTTTTCATTGCGGCAGCCTCTGTTCCCGCGATGGTGCCGCACGCATGGCCCATCGCTTTGTCTTTCACGATCGAGTCCATTTCCATGAGACGGACATGGCGGGCATCATGCACTTTGCGAATTTTTTCCGGCTGATGGAGCGCACGGAACACGCGTTTTTTCGCTCGCTCGGATTGAGCGTGGTGGACCGGCCTGAGCACGCGCCAGCGGAAGAACGGGTGGGCTGGCCCCGGGTGTCGGCGACCTGTGATTACCTCGCGCCGCTGAAGTTTGAGGATGAGGTGGAGGTGGAGCTGCTGGTTGAAGAAGTGCGCTCGCGTTCGCTTAGGTATCTTTTTCGTATCCGGAAAATGGACGGGAATCTGGTCGCAGTGGGGCGTATCGCCGCTGTTTGTGTCCGCAAGAACGCGACGGGAGACGGCATGGTGGCCGTGGAAATACCGGAGCGTATCCGCTTGAAAATCGAAGCCGCGCCGGAAGAACTGCTCAAGCGACCGTCAGCAAGCTGAGTTCCGAAATTTCTTCCCAAGACCAACGAGTAAAGAACCAAATATGAAAATGAGCTGGCTCACCTATGCATTGATGACAGTATTTTTCTGGGGTGTTTATGGAGTGATCCTCCACATGGGGCGCGGTGCGATGCCCGGCACACCGCCCAACGTGACACCGGAGGGCGCACACGCGGGCTTGAAGGCTTTTCTTCTCGTCTGTGTCGCCTATGCGGTGATCGGAGTGATCGCCGGTTTTGTGCTCAAAGGGCGCGGTTCCAATTTCAGTTACACGACTTCTGGTTTTTCCATCAGTCTGGTCGCCGGCATCGCCGGTGCGGCGGGCGCGCTGACCCTGGTGCTGGCACTCGGCGCGGCCTCGCCGATCTACAAAGCCGCTGCGGCGGCGGCAGTGATGCCCATCGTGTTCGGCGGTGCGCCGATTGTTAATTCGGTATGCGCCATGCTCTTGCATCCACCGGAAGGCGGTTTGAAGTCGCTGCCATTGCCGTTCGTTCTTGGGATCATTTTAGCTGCGGCGGGCGGGGTGCTGGTGGCCATGTATGCGCCGAGCAATACGGGCGGCGGCACGGCCAAGGCAGTCAATGTTTCCCCGGCGGTGGAACCTAAGCACGAATCATTGAGGTGATCGCATCAGCCGACGAGACACGCCAGACTGAGCCATGAGCGCGAACGACATGACAAGCACTCACGCCCTGCCGCTTCCCGGGGCGAACAAAAGCCTGGGTGAACGTCAGTTTGTAAAACTCAGCGCGCTGCTGACGAAGATTTCTTTCTCGGACAATTTCAACCGCCGCCGGCTGCGCGAGGCTGGCCTGCAAATGGCGGCGACGGAGATCACGAGCCTCGATGATTTTATCAAGGCGGTTCCTTTCACCACCCGGGCTGACATTATGAACGATCGTGTGGTGCAGCCTCCTTTGGGTTCTAATTTCACGGAGCCTCCTTCGCGTTACACGCGTTTCTGCCAGTCCACCGGCACTCAGACTGGCGCTCCACTCGTCGTTCTGGATACGCCAGCCAGTTGGGAGTCCATGCTCGCCTGCTGGCGCACGGTTTACAAAGCTGCCGGAGTGAAAGCGGGCGACCGCATCTTTTTTGCATTTTCGTTCGGGCCGTTTCTGGGGTTTTGGACGGCATTCGAAGCGGCGGCGCGGGATTGTCTGGTCATTCCCGGCGGCGGGCTCAGCAGCCAGGCGCGCCTGGAAATGATGGCGCGCATGGAGGTCAGTGTGCTCTGTTGCACGCCGACCTATGCGTTGCGTCTGGGCGAGAACATTGGCGTGGCCACTGGCGTCAGTATGGACCAGATCAAAGTGAAACGCATCATCGTGGCGGGCGAGCCCGGCGGCTGTCTGCCGACGATTCGCGCGCGTCTGAAGGTACTCTGGGGCGGCGCCCAAGTGTTTGATCATCACGGCATGTCCGAGGTCGGTCCCGTGAGCTACGAAGATCCGGAGCGGCCCGCGTCCTTGTGCGTGATCGAGGATGCTTACCTCGCGGAAATCATCGATCCGCAAACGGGCGCTGAAGTTGAAGACGGCAAAGAAGGCGAACTGGTGTTGACCACGCTCGACCGCGTTTCGTGTCCGCTCCTGCGCTACCGGACGGGCGACTGGGTCTGCAAACATCGCGTCGGAGAAAAACTTTATCTTGAGGGTGGCGTGCTGGGCCGGACCGACGACATGGCCGTGGTTCGCGGTGTGAACATTTACGCCAGCGCCATTGAGAACATCGTGCGCCGCTTTTCTGAGGTGGCTGAATTTCAAGTTGAGCACAGCAAGGTGGATGGCATGGATGACATTGAGCTTCTGGTGGAGCTTGAACCCGGCGTCGATGAGGAGATGGTTGGCCGGCTTCAGGCCCGTTTGCGCGATACCCTTTCATTGCGCATTCCGGTGAAAACCTCGCCGCCGGGATCACTTCCGCGTTTCGATTTCAAAGCGCGCCGCTGGCGGAAAATTTAGTCGGAGATCGAAGATGGGAGATCGAAGATGGGAGGAAAGTTGCTGGCGACCCTTCATCCATCTGCCATCTTCAATCTCCCATCTCCAATGATTCCCATGCCCCTGATCGAACTCCGCAACGTTTCCAAGGCCTACCGCGACCCCGGCTCCGGTGAGGCGGTTCCCGTTCTGCGTGGCGTATCGTTGACTATTGAGGCGGGCCAGTCCCTGGCCATTGTCGGCCCCTCCGGCTGTGGCAAGAGCACACTATTGAATATTTTAGGAACCCTCGACGAACCGGATGAGGGGGAAGTCATCTTTGACGGCGAGTCCATCCGCAGTGCCAGTCCCGCCCGGATCAGCGCGCTGCGGAGCGAGAAAATCGGATTCATCTTCCAGCTCCATCATCTGCTGCCGCAATGCACCGTGCTGGAAAACGTGTTGCTCCCGACATTGGCGCTGGCTGTGAAACCTGATCCGAAAGTCGCCCAGGAGCAGGCGATGGAGCTGCTGAAAATCGTCGATCTGGAGCATCGCGCCGGGTATAAACCCGCCCAACTTTCCGGTGGAGAACGCCAGCGGGTGGCGGTGATTCGGGCCTTAATCAACCAGCCCAAGTTGGTGCTGGCAGACGAGCCGACAGGCTCACTCGATGAGGCCAATGCAGGTAAACTGACCGATTTAATGGTGAATTTAGTGGAGAAATTCGGCATTTCATTAGTTCTAGTTACTCATCAAAGCGTTCAGGCTGAGAAGATGATTAGCTTATTCACATTGCACGACGGAAAGATCGTTTAGGGCATCACTTTGAGTTCCGTAGCGTCAATTTATTCACGTTAATAACATGACAACTACCCGGCTGGTCGCTGCCTCCTTCCGTCATTACTGGCGCAGTCACCTCGGTTTGTTCTTCGGTGTCTTCCTCGCTGCCGCTGTTCTGAGTGGTAGCCTGCTGGTGGGCGATTCCGTTCGCGCCAGTCTCCGCCGGGCTGCAGCGGAACGACTCGGAAAAGTGCAGAGTGGTTTGCTCGGCGGTGACCGCTGGTTCACCGAAGACCTTGCTCGGAAGACTGGCTCGGCGCCGCTGATTTTGCTCCGCGGTTCGGTTAGTGAATCGACCGGGAAATCGCGCGCCAATGCCGTTCAAGTCCTCGGAGTGGACGAGAGTTTTTTCAAGCTGAGTCCAGAGGGTAATTCCGTGACGCTACCCAAAGACAGTTTAGCGCTCAACGAGTCTCTCGCCCGTCGTCTCGGTGTGAAGATCGGCGACACCGTTCTGGTTCGATTGGAAAAACCCAGCGCCATTTCCCGCGACGCACCGCTCTCCGGTGAGGCGAATCAAGACATCACCCTGCGCCGAAAAGTCACCGCGATTCTCAGCGGCACAGACTTCGGCAACTTCCAGCTTCAAGCTTCCCAAACTGCGCCAGTCAATGTTTTCATTCCGCTCGCGGAACTCGCGGAGGCGCTGGGGAAGAAGGGGAGGGTGAATGGGATGGTTTCTGATCAGGCCGCATCTTTGTCAGATGAGGCAACTATAGAAGACTTCTCCCTCAAACTCACCCGCGTCCCACCGACCTCCGACGCACCAGCCTCCGACCTCCGGCCTCTGCCCCCCGAATGGGAACTCACCACCGAGCGCGTCTTCCTCGACGACGTCATTGCGCAAAAAACCCTCCAAGCTTTCCCCGGCAGCTACGGTGTTCTCACTTATCTGGTGAACGGACTCAGTTCCGCCCAAGGCCGCGTGCCCTATTCGATGGTATGTGGCACAGACTTGCAGTCTGTGTGTAGCCCGGGCATTCTGCCCGGGCAATGGAGTGACGGTGACTCCACCATCATCAACCAGTGGCTCGCCGACGATCTCCAAATTGTCGTCGGCGACAAAATAAACATTCGCTACTTCACCGTCGGGATCGGGCGCGATCTCAAAGAACAAACCGCCAGTTTCACCGTGCGCGGAATCATGCCGATGACCGATCCCGCCATGAACCCCTCATGGGCACCGGACTTCCCCGGCGTGACCGATGCCAAAAACTGCCGCGACTGGCAGCCTGGTATTCCGATGAAACTCGACGCCATCCGAGACAAGGACGAAGCCTATTGGAAGCAATACAAGACCACGCCCAAGGCCTTCATCAATCTTGCGGCCGGACAGAAACTATGGGCCAACCGCTTTGGCAATCTAACAGCGATCCGCTTCCCGAACTCTGGCCAAGATGTGAACAAGTTGCGTGAACAACTTGTGAGCAACCTCCGACTTGCTGACATCGGCCTCGTTCCGCGCGACTTTTCCACTGAGGCAGCAGCAGCGGCTAAGGGTAGCGTCGATTTCGGGGGATTGTTCATTGGCCTAAGTCTATTTTTAATTTTTTCATCACTGATTTTCAGTGCTTTACTTCTTATTTTTACGTTGGAGACCCGAGCCAGTCAGATTGGCCTATTGTTTTCCCTTGGATGGCGTGAAATGCAGGTGCGTCGCCTTATTTTATGGGAGGCTGGAATTGTTGTTATCTTGGGATCTCTGCTTGGTTTGCTGGGTGGAATCCTCTACACAAAATGTGCGCTGGCCGGTCTCAATGGCGTCTGGAGCGGAGCCACGGTCGGCTTGAAACTGACCGAAGATATTCAGCCGCTCACGCTGGCCATCGCTTTCGCCAGCAGCTTGATCGTGGGCTTGGGCACCATCTGGCTCGCCACTCGCCGCATTTTTCAGGCGCGACCGAAGGACCTTCTCGCCGGTGATGCCTGGGCAGGGAGTGACGGCACTCCTGCCGGCCCGGCTCGATCACCCGACGACAAGAGTGTCGTCGTTCCTGCGAATCAAGTTTCCAGCAAGTTGCTGCGCGTCTGGCCAGCCTTATTCCTGCTTCTTGCGCTGGCTCTCTCGGTCGCAGGTTCCAGCGCGACGAGTCCCGAGACTGTTGCCGGCCTATTCTTCGGCTTCGGCTTCTGCCTGCTGACTTCCGGTCTGCTGCTCATCCGCCGCTGGCTTCGCGCTCGATCAGGCTCTTGCTCCGCAGCCACATCGCTCTTTCAGATCGGCGCGCGCAACATCACCCGCCGTCCCGGCCGCAGCCTTGCCGTCATCGGCATGATGGCCGGCGGCATCTTTCTAGTCATCGCTGTCAACGCTTTCCGCCTTGGTTCCGAATCCGATCTTGTGAAGCGCGATTCCGGCACTGGCGGTTTTGCAATGATCGGCGAGAGCACGCTTCCGATTTACGAAGACCTCAACACCAGCGCCGCGTGGGATGCTTTTGCCTTGGATGAAAAGCTCATGAAGCAAGTCAAGGTGGTCCCGTTCCGCGTGCTCGAAGGTGATGACGCGAGCTGCCTGAATCTGAATAAAGCGCAGCGCCCCGTCTTGTGCGCCGTCAATCCCACTGCGCTGGCCGCTCGAAAAGCTTTTGCCTTCGCCCAAGGCTCCTGGGATTTGCTCAACAATTCAAAATCTGAAATCAAAAATCCAAAACGGGAAATTCCCGCCATTGCCGATCAAGCCACCGCCATGTGGGGTCTCGGCAAAGGGGTGGGGGACACGATTTCCTACACCGATGCCACGGGAAATGAGTTCCAAGTGAAACTCGTCGCCCTGCTCACCGGCTCTGTTCTGCAGGGCAAGGTCATCATCAGCGAGCAGAACTTCTTAGCTAAATATCCCGACACCGCTGGTTACAAGTTCTTTCTTTTAGACATGCAAGCACGTGAAGAATTCAAAATTCAAAATTCAAAATTCAAAATTGAATCCGTTCGCAGTCATTTCACTCAGCAACTCGCAACCCGCGGCCTCGCCTTGGAGCCCACAGCTGATCGACTCGCGGCCTTCAGCGCGGTGCAGAACACTTATATAGGCATCTTCACCGTGCTCGGCGGGCTAGGGGTTTTGCTCGGCACCTTCGGACTCGGCGTGCTGGCCATGCGCAACGTCCTGGAGCGCCGGGGCGAGTTCGGACTGATGCTAGCCCTCGGATTCAGGCCGGGTGCTTTGCGTGCGATGGTGCTGAGCGAGCACGCTGCGCTACTTGTTGGCGGATTGCTGCTGGGTCTTGTAAGCGCCGGTCTGGCGGTCTGGCCGAATGTGAAGCAAAGCGCCGGCGCGCTGCCCTGGGCCTTCCTTTTTTGGCTCAATCTAGGCATCCTCGGTTTCGGCATCGCCGCGTGTTGGCTGGCCGCCTCGGTCGCGTTGCGCGGACGGCTGCTGGACGCGGTGCGGAGGGAATGATCTGGAGTGCGGCGACATGTCGCCGCTTTCACACGACGCGACATGTCGCGTCGTGTCACCGCACTCCAAAGTGTCACATGCGCGCGATGATAGGGGTGCTGAACTCGGTTCGGATTAAATCCGCCGTGCTCGGGGGTGGCGGGGTTCGTCATCCAAGAAAGATTGACAGCGCGGTGCCCGGACTGGTTAGTTGATGGGCAACTCTCAATCTGACCATGGAAGCTACTCTATCTCCAGCTGATGTTTCCGTTCCCGGGCATTCGCTACCTCGCGGCAGGCGCATCTTCGTCGTTGGCGTTGCGGTGCTGATGATGTTGCTGATCGGGTGGGTGGATCAAGCCACGGGCTGGGAATTGAGTGTGTATGTATTCTACGCAATTCCCATTCTCCTATTGGTGTGGCAGGGCGAGAAGCAGCTTGCCATACTTCTTGCCGTCCTGTGCGGCGTGGTCTGGTGGCTGGCGAATTGGACCGACAATCCCTACCGGTCTGAGTGGAGCTACCATTGGGCCTCGTTCGGACGCGTGGTGTATTTTGTTCTCGTGGCGGTGGGTGGGAATTCAATCCGGGCGAAGCAGGAGGCGGACCGGGCTCTGATCATGACGATGAAAAATACCCGGCGACTGGAGCGTGAAATTGTGGAAGCAAGCGAGCATGAGCAGCAGCGAATCGGGAGGGATTTGCACGATGGATTGTGCCAGCATCTGGCGGCGATCGGTTGCGTGGCCCGGTCGCTGGCGGATGATTTGCGGGCCCGATCGCTGCCCGAGGCCGGGGAGGCGGGGAAGATCGAGCAATTGCTGCATGACTCGGTGGTGCAGACGCGGGATCTGGCGCGGGGAATCGTCCCGGTGCTTTCGGGCGGAGCGGGACTGGCGGTGGCTTTGGATGAGTTGGCAGCGACGACGAAGAGTCTGACCGGGATGAAAGTGTCGTTTAGGGAAGAGGGCGAGGTGCGCCTGGATGAACCGGAAGTAGCGATGCATTTGTATCGCATCGCGCAGGAGGCCCTGAACAATGCCCTGCGCCACAGCCATGGAACCGAGGTGATCATCTCCTTGTGCCGCGAAGGAAAATCCGTGCGACTGACCGTGGCCGATGATGGCTCCGGACTTCCAAAAAACGCGGACACTCGCGCGGGCATGGGATTGAGAACGATGGATTACCGCGCCCGGTCACTGGGCACCGCACTGGAAATACGCCCGCGTTCCCCGCACGGGACGCTGGTTTCCTGCGCCTGCACAACTGATACGCCACTTCATCATGACGACATCCATTGAGAATGTGACGCCGCGTCAGAGCCGCGTTTTGCTGGTGGAAGATCACCCGCTGTTCCGGGAGCGCCTGGCGCTGCTGATCAACAAGGATCCGGGAATGACGGTGTGCGGCGAAGCGGACAACATCCAGCAGGCCATGGAGGTCATCCGCGCGACGCAGCCTGACATCGCGATCGTGGACATTTCCTTGCGTGGATCGAGCGGGCTGGAATTGATCAAGGATCTCCGGGCGCAGGAGATCGATCTCCCGGTGCTGGTGCTGTCCATGCACGATGAAAACCTCTATGCCGAGCGTGTGCTGCGCGCCGGCGCGCGCGGATACGTCACGAAAAACGAAACCTCCTTGGTGGTCATCGAGGCGATCCAGGCAGTGCTGGCCGGCGAGGTGTATGTCAGCAAATCGATGACTACGAAGATTATTAGCCGTATGTCCGCCGCGGGACCCAGTCGCGCCGGCGAGGGCGGCGTGGAATCGCTCGCGGATCGTGAACTGGAGGTCTTTCAACTCATCGGCAGTGGTCGGACGCTGAAGGAGATCGCCGAATTGCTGCATCTCGGTGAAAGCACGGTGGACACCTACCGGGCGCGGATCAAAGAGAAGCTTGGCCTGCGCAGCGCCGCCGAGGTATATCTCAGGGCGGGTCAGTGGGTGAAGGAGCGGGATTGAGTTATGCTGCGCGAATTGAGCGCGGTTTGTAGCGATAACCGCTACAAGGCGAGTCTTTTGTCAGAGGACCGGCAAACCGGTATTATCAGGGGCTGACCCGAATGGTCGGTCCCCATGAGAAAACGCCACAGAAAGACAGAGACGGGCTCGTGCCCAACGTCGGCGCACGAGGCCGTGGAGCTGGTTCCGAGAAGCCCGGGGGAGGGGTTGCGACGCTTTCAACCGGGGCGATGGTATCCGCCGGCGGCGCTGCTTCTGATCGCCGCACTTGCCGCAGTTCTCTATGGGGGAACGCTGTCGTTCCCGTTCGTGTTTGATGACTGGGGTTACCTGATTGACAATCCTTTCGCCTTTGATCCGCACAGCCTCGGCTGCTGGTTCGATGCCAGGAACTTTACCAGCGCGCCTTCCCGCATCGGGTTGGATCCTGATTTGGCGGTGAACATCATGCTGCGTCCCTTCGCCTATTTCACATTTTACCTCAATCATCTGGCGGGCGGGGTTGATCCTTGGGGCTATCGTCTGGTAAACGTCATTCTCCATGCCGCGAATGGTTGCCTCGTGTTCCTGATTTTCCGCCATCTGTTCCTTCATTCCGCCCGGCGCGCAGCCAGTCCGGAGTCTTCGGCCCTGTTTGTTCCTCTTGCGGTCGCCCTGCTGTTCGTGGCGCATCCGCTTCAGATCGAGTCGGTGACTTACGTGATCCAGCGCTTCACCTCCATGGGCGGTTTCTTCTATCTGCTGACTTTCTGGCTCCATTTCCGGGCCAACCTTGTCGAAGGACGCATCGGCCGCTGGCTGCTGCGCAGCTGCTCCATTGCGGCGATGATTCTGGGAATGCTGACCAAGGAAAGCGTCGTCACGGTTCCGGTGATGATCGTGCTTGCGGACTGGCTCGTCATGGGATCGGCGTTCAAGGTGTCCGTGCGCCGTGCGATTCCGCTGCTAATCTGTATGGGGGTGGCGCCTGCGCTGGTGTTGTTCACCACCTGGGCGCAGAACGACGGCCATCTCACGCTTGGCGCGGCATTCAACCTGGCCAACCGCGATGACGTGCCGCGCCTCCACTACGACTATTTTCTCACCTCCCTTAAGGTGATCATGAGCTATCTCCGGCTTCTGCTGGTCCCGATGAATCTCAACCTGGATCCGAAAGTGGAGTGGTCACAATCGATATTCGACTGGCGGGTGCTTCTCTCCATCGCCGGCATCACTGGAATCATGGCCGGAGCCTGGATGATTTTCCGGCGCTGGACCGGGGATGCGCGGGCCTCGATGATCCTAGTCTTTGCCGTCTGGTATTTCGTCACGCTATCCATTTCCTCGGGCTTGGTGCCTCTGCCCGACGCCATGGCCGAGCACCGGACCTATGTCCCCATCATCGGTGCGATCGCCGTGCTGGTCTGTGTTTTGGACATGCTCCGGACACGATTCTGCGAGCGCGGCATCGCGCGGATCGTTCCGGCCACGGTGGCCGTCATCGCACTGGCGGCTCTCTCATGGGCCACGCTTGCAAGGAACAATGTCTGGAGCTCGCGCGTGAAGCTGTGGTCGGATGTGGTGTCGAAGAGCCCCACGAAATGGCGTCCTCTGTCGAATCTCGCGGCCTCGTATGCTGAGGAGGCGGGTCAGTTGGAGGAGGCTGAAGCTTGCTACCGCAAGGTATTGACTATGGAACCGCGTGCCCGCCATATGCACGAGAACCTCGCCATTGTGCTCATCCACCGGAAGGAATACGCCGCAGCCCGGGATGTGTGCCTGAACGCAATCGCGCTTGGAATCGACAGTGTGGAAGTCCATTACAACCTCGGGCTGGCACTCTGCAACCTAGGCCGGATCGAGGATGGCGCCAAAAAACTTTCGCTCGCCCTCGAACGACGCTCCGGATTCCGGCCGGGTCACATTGCGCTCGGACAGGTCTATGCCCACCTCCGGCGCTACGAGCTCGCGCTCGAACATTTCCGGCGCGCAGCCTCAATCGGCCCAGAGGACGCGGCACTGACCCAGGTGATCCTGCAAATTGAACGCCAAGGCCGGAACTAATGACCGGGCGGCACGTCGGCGGAATGATGCAGAGTGCGGAGACATGCCGCGCGGTCTGAAAGTGCGGTCGTGTCAATGCGCTCCAATGTCACATATGCGCAGTGATGTTGTCGCCGAACTCGCTGCACTTGATCTTGGTCGCGCCTTCCATCTGGCGGGCGAAATCGCGGGCAGGCCGCCCGGCCACTCGAGATCATGGATATCACATTTTATTCAATATCGCATTCAAGGTCGCGCTCGGGCGGAGGGCGGCATTGGCTTTGGCCTCGTCCGGTTGGTAATAGCCGCCGATGTCAACGGGGCGGCCTTGAACGGCGAGGAGTTCGGCAACGATCTTGGCTTCACTGGCCTTCAATTCCGCTGCGATGGGCGAGAACTGCGACTGCAAGGCCGCATCTTCCTTCTGCGCCGCGAGAGCCTCGGCCCAATAAAGCGCGAGGTAAAAATGGCTCCCGCGATTATCGATTGTTCCCAGCTTTCGGCCTGGGGAACGGTCTTCATCCAGGAACTTGCCGGTCGCGGCGTCGAGGGTTTCGGCGAGGATTCTGGCCTTCTGGGCAATGACCGCAGGCGAGACGCCTGCTGAGGCAGGCAGGATGCCCGCCATACCCTGTTCGCTGAGGTGTTCCAACGAGACGGCCAGCGCCAGGAATTCACCGAGGCTGTCCCAGCGCAGGTAGTTTTCCTCCAGGAACTGCTGCACGTGCTTCGGTGCGGAGCCGCCGGCGCCGGTTTCAAAGAGCCCGCCGCCATTCATCAAGGGAACGATGGAAAGCATCTTCGCGCTGGTGCCAAGTTCGAGGATGGGAAAAAGATCGGTGAGGTAGTCGCGCAAAACATTTCCGGTGACGGAGATGGTGTCTTGTCCCTTCACGATGCGTTCCAGGCTGAACTGGCAGGCTTCTGCAGGCGGCATGATGCGGATGTCGAGGCCCGCGATGTCATGGTCTTTGAGATAGGTATTCACCTTGGCGATGATCTGTCGGTCATGAGCGCGCTTTTCATCGAGCCAGAAGATGGCCGGCGAACCGGTGGCGCGCGCGCGCTTGACGGCGAGCTTCACCCAATCCTGCACCGGTGCGTCTTTTGTCTGGCAGGCGCGCCAGATGTCACCGGTTTCGACGTGGTGCTCGAGGAGCACATTGCCACCGCTGTCAGTGACGCGAACCGTGCCATCGGCCGGAATCTCGAAGGTCTTGTTGTGCGAGCCGTATTCCTCGGCGGCCTGGGCCATGAGCCCGACGTTCGGTACCGTGCCCATGGTCTTGGGATCCAGCGCGCCGTTCTTTTTGCAGAAGTCGATCGTGGTCTGGTAGATGCCGGCGTAGCTGCTGTCGGGGATCACGGCCAGCGTGTCCTGCTGTTTGCCGGTTGCATTCCACATCTGGCCGGAGGTGCGGATCATGGCCGGCATGGAGGCATCGACAATCACGTCGCTGGGCACATGCAGATTGGTAATGCCCTTGTCGCTGTTGACCATCGCGATGGCGGGGCCGTTCGCGTAAGCGGCCTGGATGTCGGCTTCGATTTCGGCCTTCTTGTCGGCAGGGAGCTTGTCGAGCTTGGCGGTCAAGTCGCCAAAGCCGTTGTTAAAATCGACTCCGAGTTCCGCGAACGTGGCTGCGTGTTTGGCGATGAGGTCTTTGAAGAATACTTTTACGAAGTGTCCGAAGATGATCGGATCGGAGACCTTCATCATCGTGGCCTTCAGATGGATCGAGAAAAGCAGGCCGTCGGCCTTGGCCTGGGCGATTTGCTCTTCGATGAATGACACGAGCGCCTTCTTGCGAAGAACGGTGCCGTCGATGATTTCGCCAGCTTTGAGCGGAGTGCTGGCCTTGAGAACTTTGGCGGAGCCGTCTTGGCCGACGAACTCGATTCTCACATCAGTGGCTTCAGGAACCACGACGGATTTTTCATTCGAGAAGAAGTCGTCCTTGCCCATGGTGCCGACGCGGGTCTTGGAATCTGCTGACCATTTGCCCATGGAGTGCGGATTTTTGCGAGCGTATTCCTTCACGGCCTTGGGAGCGCGGCGGTCGGAGTTGCCTTCGCGCAGCACGGGATTCACCGCGCTGCCCATGACCTTGCCGTAGCGGGCTTTGACTTTCTTTTCGGCGTCGGTCTGCGGGTTGTCCGGGTAGTGGGGCAGTTGGTAGCCCTTGCCTTGCAACTCCGCGACGGCGGCCTTCAGTTGCGGCACCGACGCGGAAATGTTCGGCAGTTTGATGATGTTTGCTTCCGGTTCGACGCAGAGCTTGCCCAGGATGGCCAGGTCGTCCGGGATCCGCTGACCTTCTGTCAGACAGTCCCGAAAGTTCGCAATGATGCGGCCCGACAGTGAGATGTCGCTCGTTTCCACTGCGATGCCGGAAGACTTGGTGAAGGCTTCAACGATGGGAAGGAAGGAATAGGTCGCGAGAGCAGGAGCTTCGTCGGTCTTGGTATAGATGATGGTGGGCTTTTGAGTCATGATGAAAGTGCGGAGAAAAGCACAGTTTGTCCCTGTCGGCAAAGCTCAATGCGCAATCTGCCCTTCATCACGGAAGGAACGAAAGTGCTGCTTATAGCGTCGTGGGTTTTTATCGGGCTTCTCATGGCAAGATATAAGACGAATTCGTGTCCACCTCACCAATGGTCCCGGCGGTATCAGGGTGAGAAATTGACATGCCCTGGACAAAAGCGCCGCACTTGTTAAAGAAGCGTATCGCGACGGGATTTTTCATGCTGAGTGGATGCCATTGTGAAAGATAGCATTTGAATGTACGTATGAATCGCGATGAACAATGCAGTGTTGGAAATCCTGAATAAACTGAGTGCAACCCGCATGGCGGCATCACTTGCTTTGATGTTGCTCATTGAGCTGTCTGCGGGCGATCTGGCGGCTCAGACTCCGGGGTCTTTTACTCACGGTGAGGCCACGTTTGGCATCGTGCGTGACGGTATGACTGCGGCCATCACAAGGATCGGTGCCTGGATGTGGAAAGGCGGGGAGTGGGTGCGTGATGACGCGCTCATGGCCGGCCTGGACGCCGCGCCCGCAGAGGTACGCCTGCTCCGGGATTTTGATAACGACGGTGCCTGCGAGTTGCTGGTCAACCACGACATTTTCACCTGGAACGAGAAGACTAAACGCTGGCAACCCGCCGACTATTCGCTCCCACCAGATTGTGCCGTGCTCAATGCCCAAGGAGGGGACAATGGTCTGCGTTTCGCCGACCTCAACGGTGATGGCTTTGGCGATGTGATTCAGTCGAATGAAGCTGGTTACGCCATATATCTTTGGGCCGGCAAGGTGAATCCCGCCCTGGGCTGGAGCCACGGCTGGCCGCACCTCGTCGCCAAAGGCTCCGCCTCGTCCGACATTACCAAGGCGAAAGTGCTGTCGTTTGTAGAAGACGGACTGGACTCTGGTGCCCAGTTTCAACGCGACTCGATTGTTTGGAAAAACAAGGTCGGCGGGGAGCGGGTGAGCCGCACATTCAGGGAGATTATCGCCTACGACATGCCGGTGCCCAAGTCGCCCGGCGACTCGCTTAAGGCCATGCGCCCCCGGCCCGGCTTTATGGTTGAACTCGTCGCCTCTGAGCCGCTCATCAAATCACCATCCGTCTTCGATTGGGACGCACAAGGCCGGCTCTGGGTGGTCGAAATGCCTGACTACCCGCTCGGAATGGATGGCAAGGGTAAACCTGGAGGCATGGTCAAAATCCTCACGGACACCGACGGTGATGGTCGTTACGACGAGGCAAAAATCTTCCTCGAAGACCTGTCGTTTCCCACGGGTATCATGCCTTGGCGCAAAGGAGTGCTCATCGCCTCTTCACCCAGCATTATCTTTGCCGCTGATACCGATGGTGATGGTCGCGCCGACGAGCGCCGTGTGATCTTTACCGGTTTCAAAGAAGGCAATCAGCAACATCGGGTCAACGGTTTTGAGTGGGGTCTCGATGGATGGATTTATGGCGCAAACGGCGACAGCGGCGGACGGATCAACGGCGTGAGCATCAGCGGGCGCGATTTTCGATTCCGCCCTGACAGTGGTGAGTTTGAGCCGGAGAGCGGTGCGACGCAATACCGCCGCACTCGGGACGACTGGGGCAATTGGTTCGGAAATTTTAATTCTGCGTGGCTCTGGCATTATACCATGGCGGATTCCTGCCTGCGCAGGAATCCACGCCTCGCGGTGAAGACAACCAAGAAGTTGCTCGCCAATTACCCGGACTCAACCCGGGTGTTCGCCGTGAGCGACCTTCAGATCCGCTTCAACACACCGCGGTCCGCCGGTCACCTCACCAGCGGATGTGGTTCCGCGTTGAATCGCGATGAATTGTTCGGTCATTCATTCGCCACAAGCGTCTTTATCTGTGAGCCGGTGCATAACGTCGTCCATCGAGAGGTGCTTGCTCCCGACGGCGCGACCTTCACCAGCAAGCGCGCTGACGACGAGCAGGACCGCGAATTTCTCGCCAGCACCGACCCGTGGTTCCGTCCCGTGCTGGCGCGGACCGGCCCCGATGGCGCACTTTACATTGCCGACTTCTATCGCTTCGTGCTGGAACATCCCGAGTGGATCGCGCCTGAAACCCTCAGCCGCCTCGATTTGCGCGCAGGCGAGGACAAGGGCCGGATTTATCGCGTGTTCCCCGTTGGTGCAAAACTTCGCGCCGTGCCGAATCTGGCTAAACTCGACAGCGCCGCATTGGTCGCCGCGATCGACAGTCCGAATGGCTGGCAGCGCGACACCGTTCAACGTCTGCTCTACGAACGCAATGCGAAGGATGCCAGTCCCGCACTCCGGCAAGTTGCCATGAATGCACAGAACCCAAAGGTTCGCGTGCAGGCGCTCGCTGCGCTCGACACTTTGCAGAATCTCGACCCCGGCATAATTCGCGATGCGTTGCGCGACCGGGATGCGCATGTGCGGGTCCAGGCATTGCGTGTCAGCGAATCCCTCGCGGCGGCACCGGACGAAGTGCTTCCCGCTATGCTGGCCTGCGTGAAGGACGCCGATTTCATCGTGCGCCATCAACTTGCCCTCAGCCTCGGCGCGTTCCGTAATGAACGTGCAACCGCAGCCTTGGCGGAACTGGCCGAAGGCGAAGGCACGGAGCCGCAGATGCGCCTTGCCATCATGTCTTCACTTCAACCCGACAGTGCGCTTTTTGTGAAGCTCAACAAGACATCCCAACCAGTTGCCACAGCGGCTGTTGTCCTGCCCATGCCGTCCACGCCTGACCGGGCAAAAGTCATCGCCAGCTTCGCCACGGTGACGGCACTAAAAGGTGCTGCTGAACACGGTCATGAACTGTTTAAGCAGGCGTGCATGGTCTGCCATCGGCTAAAAAACGAGGGGATGGAAGTCGGACCCGACCTCGGCATGGTCGCCGACAAGCCGGTCGACTGGCTGCTCACGGCCATCTTTGATCCAAACGCCGCCATTGAAGATCGATTCAAAACGCAGACGCTCAGGCTCAAGTCCGGCGCGGAAATAGCGGGCATCATCTCCGCAGAGACCGCCAACAACGTGGTCCTGCGCCTGCCCGGCGGCGTGGATTTGCCGGTGTTGCGCGATGACATCGCGAGCCAAGCCGCCACCGGTCGCTCGCTGATGCCTGAAGGCATGGAGACCGTGATGAAGCCGCAGGATGTCGCGGACTTGATCGCCTACCTGCGTTCCGCACTTCAAGCGGTGAAACCATAACACCACCGCAACACCGAATGATTGCAATAGCAATGAACCAACCCACGATCAGCCACATGAGATTGAGACTCCGCCCATGCCTGCTACTATTCGCCCTGTTGGCCTGCGTCGGCACGGTATTCACCGCAGATGCCAGTCGGACTGATGCGTCGCTCCGCCTCGTTGGCGTCTCAAAAGTTGATATCACGCCGGAATATCCCATCCGGCTCACCGGCTACGAGAATCGGCGCAAAGAATCCACTGGCATCGGGCAGCGACTCTTCGCCAAGGCACTCGCGTTCGGTGGCGATGCGGACGGGCCGGCGGTGCTCGTTACGGTGGACAATTGCGCTGTCCCAGGTGCGGTGCGCGAGGAAGTGCTGCGCCGTCTCGCAATGAAGTCGAAGGTCGCGTCCGATCGTTTTGCATTATGTTCTACACACAATCACTCCGGACCAATGCTCGCAGGTGTTATACCGAACATCTTCAACGCGGATCTGCCCCCCGTGCAGCAGGCGACGGTGGAGCGTTACACGCGCGAGTTGACCGACAATATTGAGCGTGCTGCACTGGTCGCGCTGGCGGACCGGCAGCCCGCGCAGTTGGCATGGGGAGTGGGGCGAGTTGGCTTTGCCGAGAACCGTCGTAATTCAAAAGGGCCAGTGGATCACGACTTGCCCGTGCTGCGCGTGAGCAGTCCTGATGGTAAAGTGCGCGCGGTCTTTACGAGTTACGCCTGCCACTGCACGACGCTCACTCGCAAATACACCCAGACACATGGCGACTGGGCCGGCTGCGCACAGGAGGCGCTGGAGCGCGAGTTTCCGGGTGCGGTCGCGCTCGTGGGGATGGGTTGCGGGGGGGATGCCAATCCTTCGCCTCGCGGTGAAGTGGAAATGGCGGTGCAACATGGTGAGACACTCGCCGCTGAAGCGAAGAAACTCATATCCGGCCCACTCAAACCACTGACTGGTGTGCTCGAATGCCGTTCCAAACGTATCGAGCTCGCGTTCGACACGCCACGCACGCGCGCGGAATGGGAGCAACTCGCGCAGGACAAGTCGGTGCGGCTCTCCTACTACGGGCGCAAGAATCTCGCCAGACTCGATCGCGGGGAGTCATTGCCGACCCGGTTGCCGTATTTCGTGCAGACTTGGACGTTCGGCAGCGATATGGCGATGGTTTTTCTCGCGGGCGAGGTGGTGGTGGACTACTCATTGCGGCTCAAGCGCGAGTATGGTGCGCGGCTGTGGGTCAACGCTTACGCCAATGAAATGCCGTGTTACATCCCGTCGCGCCGCATCCTCAGCGAAGGCGGCTACGAAGCGGAGGGCGCGATGGCGTTTTATGACCGTCCGACGAGGCTTGCGCCGGAAGTTGAGGAGAGTATTTTCAGCGCGGTGTATGATTTGATGCCGAAGCAATTTCCCGTCACGGTGGAAGCCGGGGCTGCATCATCCAAGCCTGCCGCACGTGAAAAACCAGTTTTGAAAACGCACCAACCTTGACCAGGCAAGCATTGTTTGTGTGTCGTGTAGCTTTCAAAGCGGGACGGCTTGTAGCACTCAAAGCGGGACATTTTTTCAGACGAGGTTTGGGCCGAGGTGAAAAAGCAGTTTGGGACGCTGCTTTTTGTC
>VFKE01000098.1 GCA_009885695.1 Verrucomicrobiota bacterium
ACCTGAAGAACCCTTGCAACTTTGGCTTCAACTGCCTCGCGATGGCCTTCAGGCTTTGCCCGTTGGTTCGTTTCCTCAGCGGCTTGCTTGCTTCGCGTAGCTTCTGCTTACTTTTGGGTCAAATGAACCGGCAGCCGAGCAGCAGCGAGACAGACAGTGCGGAACGAACTGCCCCGCAGGGGTGAGCGAGAGCGAATCAAATGCGTCCGCTGGTTTTGCCACGCCAGAACCTGGATCCGAGGAAGTCAAAGTGCGCTCCGGGTTGCCCCATGTCGACGATCCTTGTCTTTTCTGGATGCAGGGCCAGCCCGGCTTGGGCGCTCCATTCGCGCAAGGTTTGCAACACGGTCTCTGCGGCTTGGGTGCTGGGACATAGGATGACCATGTCGTCGGCATACCTCACCATTTCGTGTCCGAGTTTGCTCATCAAATGATCCATTGGGTTGAGGTAGCTGTTCGCCAGTAGCGGACAGCCGAGCGGAGCGAGACAGCCAGCCGCAGGCTGCCCTGGAGCGCAGCGGAAGGGTGAGGACCGTGGGGCGGCCCGAAGCAATTGACGCCGCCTTGCGGCGTGCCTTCGTCGTGCTCTTTGGCGTCAATCTCGCCCATTGAACTCATGATGCCTTGCTTGAGGTAGCTTTCGATCAGCGCAAGCATTCGCCCATCGGCGATGCGCTCCCTCACCAACACCATGAGGCGTTCATGCGAAATGCTGTCGAAGCAACCCTTGATGTCCACATCCACCACATGGACGAGTCCGCTTTGCAGCAGCTCATCCACACGACGGAGGGCTTCTTTACAACCACGTCCGGGTCTACATCCATAGCTGTGCTGGGCAAACTCTCGCTCAAAGATCGGTTCCACGACCATTCTTGCTTCCTGTCCTCCTTCGCTCCACGGTCGTTACCCGCTTCCACACTACTATGAGGACTCTGACTCCTCGCGGGCGTCTCACGACGTTCCTGCCCCGCGAGGTCTCCTGTGTTCACGGCATTCCCCTTCCCTGTCATACTGCCACCAACCACCCCAACATCCTCCAAGACGAGTTCCGTATCTCGCCCTCCAGGATTGCTGCTTTGCGCAGCAAAACTTCGCCTTCTTCTAGCAGGCTCGTCGTTCTGTTGTGGCCGTATCGTGTTCACTTTCGTTGCGGCCTGTCAGGTTCTTTCCGTTGCTCTCCACCCCGCCTCACGGCGACGCAGTTACTTCAAGTCCTCACCCAGAACACGGTTCCAGATGGCCAAGGTCTTCCACCTCGGAGGGTTGTGCAGCTCCACAGCGCACTAGAAGCGACGCCTCCGTCGCTGATCTCAGTGCAGCATCTGCGATTACAACCATCCTTGTGATCGCACTCAAGGATAAATGATAGATGAGAGATCGCTGCCCCCACCGTGCAGGCTCTCTTCAATTGAACAGGTCTGCAACTTTCCCTCGCCAAGTGCGCCCGCCCGTGTATTTTGGCCGCCCTTTTTCCACTCCATGCCGGACCCTACGAAAAACACGCTGCGAATCGGACTGCCCAAAGGCAGCCTGCAGGAGCCGACGCTTGATCTGTTCAAGCGCGCGGGGTTCAACGTGATCGTGAACTCCCGTTCCTACCGGCCCAGCGTGGACGACGCGGAGCTGGAAATCCGTCTGCTCCGCGCCCAGGAAATCGCGCGTTATGTGGATCACGGCTTCCTCGATTGCGGCATCACCGGTCGCGATTGGGTCGCGGAAAACGAGGCCATGGTCGAGGTCGTCTGCGACCTCCGTTACAGCAAGGCCACCTCATTGCCCACCCGTTGGGTATTGGTGGTGCCCGAAGATTCGCCAATCAAATCGGTCAGGGATTTGCAGGGCAAGCGCATCGCCACCGAGGCCATCGGGTTGACCAAGAAATATCTCGCCAAAAACGGTGTGCAGGCCGAGGTCGAATTCTCCTGGGGCGCGACCGAAGTGAAAGTGCCCGAACTGGTGGATGCCATCGTGGACATCACCGAGACCGGCTCCTCCCTGCGCGCCAATAAATTGCGCATCGTGGACACGCTGATGGAGAGCTACCCGCAGCTGGTGAGCAGCAAGGCCGCGTTCACGGATCCTTGGAAGCGTGAAAAAATGCAGCGGCTGGCCCTGCTGCTGAATGGCGCGCTCGAAGCCCGCTACAAAGTGGGCTTGAAGATGAATCTTCCGGAGCACAAACTGGAAAGCCTGCTCCACGAACTGCCTTCGTTACGGCGCCCGACCATTTCGCAACTGGCAGGTGGCGGCTGGCTTTCAGTGGAAACGATCATTGACGAATCGGTGGTGCGTGAGATTATCCCGCAGCTCAAGGCGCTCGGTGCCGAGGGCATCATCGAATATCCACTGAACAAGGTCGTGCACTGAGCGCGTCATTTTTCTCCAACTAACCTGCAACACTAAAACATGGGATCGCTCAAGAAGCGTCGGAAGACGAAGATTAACAAGCACAAGCGCAAGAAGCGCAAGAAGGCTAATCGCCACAAGAAGCGCTTGCGTTACAAGTCTTAGCCGCAGGCAAGACCGTCTATTCCTTCGCACAGAGAGTCCCGCTTATCGCGGCGACTCACTGCGCGCTGCCATAAAACAGGTCTTTCTCGCCGCGCATACCGGCCAGCATTTCGCCCGCAAGGTAAAGTGATCCAGCCACCAGCACGCGCTCATCACCCGCGCGGGCCGCGCGCAGTGCCGTTGCCACGTCTTGATGCGTGTGGCATTCCACGCCCGGTCCGAATACCCCGCTGATCGTCGCCCGCAATTCTTCCGGTTGCGCCGCACGCGGATTATTGAACGCGGTGAAATGCCAGCGCGCCGCGACCGGTTGCAGCGCGCGCATCACCCCGCGCAGATCCTTGCTGGTGACCGCACCGAAGACGATCGAGGCTTTCTCGCCCGGAAAGGCCTGCTGCCAGGTGCGCACCAGCGTCTCCGCAGCATCGGGATTGTGCGCGCCATCGAGAATCACGCGATCATTCTCCAGTCGCTGGAACCGCGCCGGCCAGTCCACATCCTTCAGGCCGTTACGCAAAATAACATCGCTCGTTTTGAAACCCGCGGCCTTGAACGCGGCAATCGCCAGGGCTGCATTCCAGAGTTGATGCTGCCCGGACAGCCCAATCTGATAACCGCGAGGCGGCGTGGTGATGATGGAAAGCGGAGCGCCGCGCTCCCGCGCAGTGGCAGTGAGCACCGCCATGACCTCGGGATTTTGCCGGAGAGTGATGACCGGGACGCCGGGCTTGATGATGCCGGCCTTCTCCGTCGCGATCTCACGCAGCGTGGCACCCAACTGCTGCTGATGATCGAGGCTGATGCTGGTGATGACGCAGACCTCGGGCTGGATGATGTTGGTGGCATCCAGTCGCCCGCCCAGTCCGGTCTCCAGCACCACCCATTCGCAGCTGCGCTTGCTGAACCAGTCCATGCCTAGCGCGAAGGCGAGCTCGAAAAATGTCGGATGCGATTCCCATTTCCCGCAGATTTTTTCTAGCGCCTCCACCCCGCTCACGATTTCCGGCCCGGTGATGCTGCGCCCGGCATCCTTGATGCGTTCGGAGAAATGAATCAGGTGGGGCGAAGTGAACAGTCCCGCGTTCTCCCCGGCCGCCTTCAGCAGGCTGTGCAGGAAAACGCAGACGCTCCCCTTCCCGTTCGTTCCCGCGACGTGAATAAATTTCTGTCCGGTGGGCGGCAAGTTGAGCGCCTCCATGAGCAGACGCGCGTTATCCAGTCCCAGCTTGATCCCAAAAAGCTGGGTGCCATAAAGCCAGTCGAGCGCGGCTTTTTCCTCAGAATGGATGGACAGGGGCACTAAGCCGTGACTTTAACGATGCTCCGCCCCGCGTCATGTATTGATTTCGATGAATTCGCCTGAGGCAAGAATGGGCCGCAGACCGGTGTCCCCGCGCAATTCATGACTCAACACGCTCAAGGCAAACAGAGCTGCGGTCTCCACGCGCAATACCAAAGGCCCAAGTGTCGCAGGAATAAATCCGCAGGCACGGGCGGCGGCGTATTCGGCGGGAGTGAAATCGCCTTCGGGGCCGATGGCGAGGAATACGGTTCTTGGTTCTTCGTTATTGGTTATTGGTTTAGTGAGAATCGACTTCAGGGACCAGGAGTCCGGCTGGAGCGCGGCGATGATTTTTAGGTTCTGCGTCGGCAGAGTGTTTAAGATGGATGTGAACTGCGAAGGCAGATGAATCTGCGGCAGCCAGTTCTGGCCGCATTGTTTGCAGGCTTCAAGCGCAACGCGCTGCCATTTCTCATGCTTCTTCGCTGCTTCCTTCGCATCGAGACGAACTACTGTGCGCTCGGTAAGGATGGGATGGATCGCATTCACGCCGAGTTCGACGGCTTTTTCGATGATCCACTCCATGTTTGCGCCCTTGGGGATGGATTGAATCAAGGAGATGGAAACAGCGGATGCCGGAGTTTGGCGTCGTTCGAGGATTTTCAATTCGACGCGCTTGGCGGAGATAGCTGTGATCTCCGCCGTCGCTTCGTGGCCTGCGCCGTCGAAGACGAAAATTTGATCGCCGACGCTTTTGCGCAGGACTTGGGAGCAGTGCTTGGCTTCGTCGGCAGCAAGAAAAATCTCGCCTGCAAAACATGCGAAATGACGCGAAATTGATCCGGAACTAGAATCCTTTCGCGTCATATCGCGGAAAAATCAACTTACGCGATCGGCCCGTGCGACGCGGTCGTGTGATCGTAAGTCGCGAGCTTGCGCAGATAGTCGCCATATTCCGTCTTGCCGAACTTCCCGGCGGACACCAGTAGCTCCTCGCGCGTGATCCAGTGCTTGTTGTGAGCGATTTCCTCAAGGCAGGAAATCTTCAATCCCTGTCGGCGCTGAATGACCCGGACAAACTCGGCAGCCTCAAACAAGGAATCGGGCGAGCCGGTGTCCAGCCACGCATTACCGCGGCCCAGCACTTCCACTTGGAGCTCGCCTGCTTCGAGATAGACGCGGTTCAGATCGGTGATCTCATACTCTCCGCGCGGACTGGGTTTGATCGCGCGCGCGATTTCACAGACGCGTTCGTCATAGAAATAAATGCCCGGCACTGCGTAGTTAGACTTGGGTTGCTTGGGCTTTTCCTCCAGCGAAACGGCCTTGCCAGCTTTGTCGAACTCAACCACGCCATATTGCTCCGGGTTCGCAGTGTAATAGCCGAAAATGGTCGCGCCCTTTTCCTGCGAGCTGCCGCGCTCGACGGCTTTGCGAAACTGCGTTCCGTAAAAGAGATTGTCGCCCAGGACCAAAGCAGCCTTGGCTCCATCAAGAAATTTTTCACCGATGATGAAAGCCTGCGCAAGACCATTGGGATTGGGTTGCTCGGCGTATTCGAGCCGCAGACCGAACTGTGATCCATCGCCCAAAAGTTTTTTGAACCCGGGCAAATCGTGCGGGGTGGAGATGATGAGAATGTCCCGGATGTCCGCCAGCATGAGCGCGGAGATCGGGTAGTAGATCATCGGCTTGTCATAGACCGGCATCAGCTGCTTGCTCACCGCGATGGTGAGGGGAAACAACCGCGTGCCGGAGCCGCCTGCGAGAACGATGCCTTTTCGTGTCATGAAAGACAGTCGGCAGGCTCATTGTGAGATGCAACCGCGAAGTGGGTCGGCAGAGTCGGTCGGCAGCCCTCTGCCGACTGATCCGGAGATCGGCAGAGGGCTGCCGACCCACTAGCCCCCGAACAACGCCAGTGTATCAGACGACATCGCGCCGGGGTCGGCGCCTTTCCAAAGCTTCTGCAAGGCCGCCTGCTGGAACAATCTCAGGCACTCGCGCGAGACATCGCGCCACGGCTTCGAGGCATCGACAATCTGGCAGCGCGCCTTGCTCTTCGCTGGCAGATCGAGAAAGATCTTCCGGATTTTTTCCTGAATGGTGGCCTCTTCGAAACTGTTCGGCTGGTCGCCGCGGACGCGAATGCGCTTTTGTCCGGTTTCGACCGGCAGATCGAGCAGCAGCACCAGATCGGGAATGGGGAAGGTGCTTTCGTTGAACTCCAGCACGTCTTTCACCTTCGCGCCGCGCGCGCCCTGATAGGCTGCGGTGCTCCAGTAGTAGCGGTCGAGGATCATGATGGCGTCCTCGTCCAGCGCCGGCTGGATGGAATTGCGCGAGTGATCTTCGCGATCCTTGTGAAACATGTCCAGCTCCTGTTCGAGCGTGAGCCGTCCCGACGCCGCGGAATCGCGCAGCTTGCGCCCCCACTCCAGGCTGGTAGGCTCTTTGGAAAGTCCACAAAGCAGTCCCCGCTCGCCACACCATTGCGCCAGGGTGGCGGCGACAGTTGTTTTGCCAGCGCCGTCGATGCCTTCGACCGCGATGAGGAGTCCAGCCGGGATGGGTCTTTTCATGCGAGTCCGAGGACTAAACGAGAACAGTGGCCACCGCAAGCGCGGTGCTTGAATCACGGCGAAATATCCAGGGCTTACGCATTAAAAAGGGTGGGTAATATCAGCTATGAGCTGCGTACCGTAGTAAGGATCAAGGGCAGCACGCTTTCTTTTGGCACGCATGGAGCCTTTGGAGGCATGGGTCTTGAGCACTCGCAATGCGATCTCACGCAGGATGCTCAGGTTCTGTGCGGCGTTGATGTCGCGCACCTGGCAGTGGTCTTCCTGGAAAGTGACATCGAGCACATGATGACAACTGTTCTCCACCGACCAGTGTCCACGGATGATCTGTGCAAGGCGTTCGGCATCTGCTGGCAGGCTGCTGAGGTAGTAGTGCGTCTCCAAGGCGAGTTCGTCGCTTTGTTGAGCGCCGCGATGAGTCCAGCGGCGCACGCGCACGACGCTTTTTAATCCCTCCCATTTCCAGCTCTTGGGCCACCAGCCCAGCTCGGCCTTGGCTTGGTATTCACGCCGCTCGAAGCGCCCGTGGGAGAGTGCCACCGTTTCGTGGCTTTGATGCTGAGCTGGTGACGCGCTTGCTCTCTCATCAGCAGCGTTGAAGTGCGCGGCGAGGACTTCCATGGCCTGCTTCTGGTTGGCCTTGAGCGCGAGCACATAATCGGCTCCGGCCTCGTGGATTTGAGTGGCGATGACAGTCTGGGTGCCCATGGCGTCAATGCTCACGACGGCTCCTTGGAGCACCAGCGCGTCAAGCAGACGCGGCAGGGCTTCGATCTCGTTGCTCTTTTGCTCGCAGCTCACATGCCCGGCGCTCAAGGAGCGCTCAGCGACCCAGGCGCGCAGCACATGCACCATGCATTGACCGGTGGTTCCATCGTAAGTTCCGCGCAGCACTTTGCCATCAATGGCGACGTGCTGGCCGCTCAAGTCCCCACACCAGTCGCGGATGATTTGCCCAAGCGTGGCGGGCCGCAGCGCCATGAATAGATTGCGGAAGACATCGTGCGAAGGCGCACCGTTCTCGAGCGTCAAAAAGGTGCGCAACCAAGGCAACTGGGTTTGTGCTAAGATCTCCATGTCAGTGAAGCTCTCGTTATCCGAAAGCATGAAACACAGGGCGATCATGAGCATTTCGTCGAGCCGGTGCAGGGTGCGCCCTGCCACCCGAAAATCAGGCAACTGCGCGAAACGTTGTCGGTGTTTTTCGAGTGATAAGATTTGCGTGGTGGTGAGAATCGGAGCGGGCGGTGCGGATTTCATCCGCACTGTATCAAGGAGTTACGACAAAATGTACAGATCTTTTATATGTACAGTTCCAATAATTTTACAGCTCCGATTTATTCCTCATTTCCCATTCTCCAGATTCATTCCTTCATTTGATGCGTAAGCCCTGCGCGTTGCCGGGCCACGGTGGTGTTGTTCTTGCCCGCAGCACAGTCCAGCACGATATGGGCGCGCAAAGCCGTGCGTTGATCAGTCTTGGGCCGGCGCGCCATCATTACGAGCTTCGCTTTTTCATCCGCCGTCAAAATGAGTTCTTTCTTAGGTCGTCCTGTGCGCATGAGTCCATCATACACACTTCATAGACTTATGCAACGATTTAATCACTCATAACACTAGATCACGCCGATCCTATGGCCCAACAGACGATGCCGCTCAGGCCACTTGATTGCTTATTTCAGTGCCATTCAACCCTGACCCGAATGGCTTTCCGAATGGCACTCTGAAAATGAGTGAAAGAACCCATCCAGGCGGACGTTTTAGTCATCCATGAAAATACCAAGATTCTTTTGTATCACGATAATCAGCCTGTTTGCGTTTGCCCTTGCCGCCGCTGATCAGGCTTCGGAACTCATCGCCTGGCAAACAGACTCCATGCAAAAGGTGCTCAGGGAAGATGTCCGGCCGGACAAAGCAACCGGCGAACTGGTTATCGACACCGCGCGCAATGAGGTTATCTCCGCCCAAGTCGTCGTCTGGTGCAAGGAACCGATGGAAAAAGTGGCTTGCCGGGCAGGCGCTCTCAAGCTGGGGGCAGGTCAGCCCATCCCCGCGCCGCGGGTCCGATGGGTCGGCTACGTGCCTGTGGGAACGGACTGGAATGGGATCGGTGGCCCCCAAAAGCCCGCTCCCGATCCGCTGCTGGAGAATGTTCCCGAAAAGATCGAGCCTGGAATGGCGCAACCGATCTGGTTGACCTACAAGATTCCGGCTGAGACAGCGCCGGGGCTGTATCAGGGAGAGGTGGAGGTCGAAGCCACCATCCAGGGAAAGGTCCAGTCGATCAAAGTTCCGCTGCGGATTCAGGTGTATGCCGCGAAGCTGCCGGACACGCGCACGCTCAAGGCCAGCAACTGGACATGGTTTGACAATGATGGCGTTGCCAAACTGTGCGGTGTGGAGAAAGTTTACAGCGAGCCGTTCTGGAAACTGATGGAAGTGGTGGCGCAAAACATGGCGGATCACCGGCAGAACGTCATCTTCACACCCATGCAGGGCGGGTGGTCGCCGAACGATCTGATCACCGCCAAAGTGAACCCGCAAGGGAAGCTGGAACTCGACTTTTCCCTATTTGATCGCTGGGTGACCATATTTCGAGCGGCTGGAGTGGACGGTCTGATCGAAGGGGTCCAAATGGCCCGCCCGAATAAGGGGAAGACGGCCATCAAGGATGGGGGACACTTCAAATCCGTGGCCTGGAAAATCGAAGAAGGCAAAGCGGTGCGCGTGTGGCTCGGTTCGATGAGCGAGGAATATGACCAGTATCTTGCGCTCTATCTCCCGGCACTGCAGAAGCATCTTGAAGCGAAGGGTTGGTTGAAGAACTATGTTCAGCATGTGTTCGACGAACCTCAGCCATCCCACGCAGAGACCTACAATCTGTTTGTGAAACGGGTCAGGAAACACGCACCCTGGATCAGGATCATCGACGCGATCTCGACGGAGAAGGTTTTTGAATCGGTTGACATCATGGTGCCGCTCTACG
>VFKE01000100.1 GCA_009885695.1 Verrucomicrobiota bacterium
TGTCGCGGTGCGATCAAACAGGGACGGCTTGTAGCACTCAAAGCGGGACAAATGCGCGGAGCGCCTTGCGAGCGAGCGCAGCGATGCGAGCCTCTGGGCGCTGAAACACAGGATACGGCTCTGCTGGAGAGCAACCGGAGCGGTGCTTCAGTCCAGGGGTGATCCTCACCTAACGGCTCCGTGTCGTCCTTCAGGACGGCGCGGGGTTCTTTGTTTGGCGAGTCGATCAATCCTGGCCCAAGGCGGCAAACTCCGGGGGGGTTGGGGGGCAGCGCCCTCCAAGGGATGGGGGGTGCGGGGGGAAGAGCAACTTCATGGTCTATCGTGCGAGTCATGTCCGAAAAAAATATCGCCAGCTCCATCATCGTCATGCGCCCGACTTCGTGCGTCATCAACTCGAGCTCCATCGTCTCGATCAACTCGATACCGCGCAAGCCCGTGAGCAGCTTGGAGTCAGCAAGAGTCAATTCCATCGCCTGCGCAGCTCCTACCTGCGCGCTTACGCCAAGGGCACGCCGCAGCTCTGGGAACCCCATAGCAGCGGTGGTGCGCGGCATCCACTTTGGCCGACACCGGCTCAAACACTCGCCTTCAAGCTGCTCAAAAGCGACCCGCCCGCTTCCTACAGTTTAGTGGCCAGCGAGCTGCACCGGCGGCTTCGTTTTATCACGGATCGTTCCACCGTGCGGCGTTGGGCCAAGGCGCACGCTTGCAGCGCGCCCGCACGTCCCAAGGCCAAGCGTGCCAGTGTGCGCCGCTGGCAGCGCCAGCAGATCGGCGAGCTCTGGCAGATGGACTCGACCCCTCATGCCTTCGTCCCAGGCAGCCCCATCAAGTGGCATCTCATCGACATCATCGATGACTGCTCACGTCTCGTCACCGGGGCGCGACTCTACGCCCGCGAGGTGCTGCCCAACTACTACGACATCCTCCAACGAGCCTTCCTTGAGTATGGTCTGCCGTTGGCTCTGTATGTGGACTACCACAGCTTTTTTCACACGCACACGCCCGACGCGCTCACCGAACTGGGCCGCGCTCTGCACTTCTACGGCGTGAGTCTGCAATACGCCCCCACACCCGAGGCGAAAGGCAAAGTCGAGCGGCTCCATCACTACTGGCAGAACCGCCTGCCCGCGTTGTTCGCAGCCGAGGGCATCTCGGAGATTGATCCCGCCAACGTGTTGATCGAGCAACTACGAGCCCATCACAACAGCGAAGAGAACCACCGCGAACTAGACATAACACCACTCCAGGCCTGGCAGCGAGCCAAGCGCAGCAAACGCAGTGTGTTAAGGCCCTGCAAACGTTGTCCGTGGTGGCATTACATCTGGAGCACACGCACCAGCATCCGCGTGGGCGATGACGGTCGCGTGCCCATCGCCGGGCAACGTTACAACATCAGCGCGGCACCACGGACAAGGCTCGTGCATTGCCTGCACACCAACGGATCCATCAGCATCCTAGCGAACAAGCCCGACAAAAAGCAGCGTCCCAAACTGCTTTTTCACCTCGGCCCAAACCTCGTCTGAAAAAATGTCCCGCTTTGAGTGCTACAAGCCGTCCCGCTTTGAAAGCTACACGACA
>VFKE01000201.1 GCA_009885695.1 Verrucomicrobiota bacterium
GGTCTCGCGCCAGAAAAAGCAGTTTCTCTTTAAGTTTCATAATTGGAAAAGAATTGGCCGGCGGGAGCCATCCACCGTTTGATAGAGTGTGTAAACTTGTTTCTGTAAAAGGCGGCTCGCCTTGGTTGCGCACCCCGCCGGGAGCAGCGGTCACCCATGGAGGCAAATGTTCATGCTTTCAACAGGGCTGACAATCTTCAAACGGCGCGGCGCATGGAAGCGGGCACACCAGCGATCACGCTGCCGGCAGGAAAGCTCTTGGTCACCACCGCGCCCGCGCCGACGACGCAGCCATCGCCGAGTTCCACATCCTTGAGAATCACGGCTTTCGCGCCGATCCAGCAGCGCTTTCCCATCTTGATGAGCCCCCTCTGCATCCGGCTGGCAAGTCCACGAGGTGTGCGCAGCGTGAGAGGGTCAAATTGACAGCCAATCATGACAGCAGGGGATTCCATACTTTATCAAAACCTTGTCCCGCAAAATCATTTTCATTGGCTGTGGCGAACTCTGTTACCCCATGGTGCCTCAAGGTTTGAGCCAAACGGAGGTCAATGATGCGGCGGAAGGCGAATCCTTTTTGACCGGCTTGTTCCCAGACGCGCTCCATGACTTGAGCGCTCTCTATCAGAGTCCAAGCTTGGTTTTTGCGATAGGCCTGGCACAGGGCCGCGGCTTGCGGGGCCGTCAGTGGGCGGGTAAATATTTTCTCATTCCTCAACTTGAGGTAGAGTTCGACCAAAACCAGTTCACAGATCGCGACATCCTTTCGTGTTGCCAGTGATTGCAGAAAGGCGCGGGCAGGGCCGTGCAACGGGGAGGCCGCGTTAGCCGCATGCACCGCAATATTGGTATCAAAACTCATCATCCAGGGGAAGCGAGCTAGTCGTGACAGAGAGCGCTCCAGTTCTCCTCAGGAGCCAATGTATCGCCCAAATCGAACGGCTCGGGTAGATTCCAAGTATCTGCCCTGGCCCTTCCGGGTGGATGATGTCGAATGATCTCCTCAAGTCCCCTGCGGACAACTTCCGCAAAACTCATTTCATTTTCCATCGCCAGCCGCTTGGCTTCACGGAAGAGTAAATCGGGAATTTGAACCTGTGTTTTTACCATGATGGTAATTTGCCACATTTGGAAGACGATGTCAAATTGTGGGTGCCCACGTTATCCCACGAGCCCCTGGCCAGTGGGTGTCGGCGGCGTCCCGCCACCGGGGATGGTTTGCCTTGCTGGGCGAGACGCCCGCAACACCCACAGTCGGGACGACCGTGTTACTCAGCAAACAACTTTCAAACGGCGCGGCGCATGGAAGCGGGCACACCAGCGATCACGCTGCCGGCAGGAAAGCTCTTGGTCACCACCGCGCCCGCGCCGACGACGCAGCCATCACCCAGCTCCACGTCCTTAAGAATCACCGCTTTCGCGCCGATCCAGCAGCTGTTGCCTATCTTGATCTGTCCCTTCTGCATCGGCTGGCTGCCCGGTGAAAGGCCCGGACCAAAAGTATGGTTGCTGTCCGTCATGTAAACGTCAGGGCCGAACATGTTTTCATCCCCGATCTCGATCAGGCCGCAGGCGTCGATCATGACGTTGCGGTTGAAGTAGTTCGCATTTCCGATGCGGATGCGGATTTGATCGGAGTCCGTGTCCTCCGGCCAGAGCCA
>VFKE01000200.1 GCA_009885695.1 Verrucomicrobiota bacterium
ATCAGTGCCGCCGGCACAATCTCCCAGAAACCCTGCGCCACTTCCGTTCCGTAATCAAAAATCAGCGGATGCGGCCAGACACACAGGCGCAAGTAGTGCACCACTGTTCCAAATTGCGTCAGCGAGTAATCCCACCAACTATTTCCACCAACAATATCCGCCAAATTCTCACTTCCGCCCGCCGGCGAAAACATCATCCTCAAAATATCCAGGTTCGAACCGCCCGTTCCAAGCAGCAACGCTGCCAGCAGCGCCCAGGTGGAGAACAGCGCCAGATAAAATCCCCGCCGCTCCCGCCAGGCCTGCCGGATGGAACCGCCCACGAACACCCAGTCGTAAAGCAGGACCATGAGCGGAGCGCTTACCATGACTTCCTTGGCCGTCATTCCCAGCGCGCAAAACGCCACTGTCACTACCCGCCACCAGCGCGCCCCGTCCACTCCACGAATGAAACAATACAGCGTGAGCAAATAGAGCAAGCCCACCAACGATTCCGCGCGCTGCACCATGTAGGTCACCGATTCCGTTTGCAGCGGATGCACCACCCAGAGCAACGCCACCACCAGCGCCAGCCACGGCGCGGATCTGGATCCCGTGCGCCCCGGAGGCTCGACCCGTAACAGTGTCCGGCGCACGATTCCATAGAGGGTCAATCCTGCGAGCACATGAATCAAAAGGTTCACCGCATGATAACCCCACAACTCGAACCCACCTGCAGCATGGTTGAGAGCAAAACTTAAATTTAGCAAGGGTCGGCCTTCCACGGTGACGCCTCTGTCCAAAGTCCCATGCTCCGGAAACAGAACCCGTCCCAAGTGAGACAGATTCAAGATTGTCGGGTTGCCCCTGATGGCCGCACAATCATCAAAAACAAAGGCCCCGCCAAAACTGTTGGCATACACCAGCAGACCCGCCAGCCCAATCAGAAACAAGGGCAAT
The DNA here is from genome assembly GCA_009885695.1 of Verrucomicrobiota bacterium. GTDB lineage: Bacteria > Verrucomicrobiota > Verrucomicrobiia > Verrucomicrobiales > Verrucomicrobiaceae > VFKE01. Next base: position 940 of record VFKE01000200.1, read on the forward strand.
GTCCTTCGCCAGAAGGACGCGCCCCAGTAAGGTTGTTTAGGCGGTACTTCTTCCTTGTGAGTCATGAGCGGGAAGACTAAGTCCGCTGCCTGCACCGGTCAAAAACAATGCGCAATCCGAGCACGGAGGCTGGAGGCCGAAGGCAGGAGGTAAGTGCGTATTAGAGCATTATAAAAAAACGAGGCTGCATCTCGTGAGAGTGCGGGAAGAAGCCGCGGCAGCCAACGAAGCATTCATATTACCCGCGTTTTCGCTTTGCAGCTGCGCAACACGAACCGGTTACTAAATTATTTAAACCGCTCTAATTACGTGCGCCCTGACCTGCTGGATTTGGGTCCAAATCAAGTGGCAGGCTGGCCTGTGGGAAATCCTTGAGGGTCATGGTAAAGACCAGGCCGAAATCGCTGGCGCTGTTGGCACCGCGATTCTGGCGAACCAGTCCGCCGAGGGAGAGGATCCAGCTGCTGAGATCGCGGTGAACGCTGTAGCTCTGGTATTCGAGAGTGTGGTCCGCCGCTTCGTAAATGTGATTCATGGAAAAGCCCCAATTTTCACTCAGGCGCGCGTAGATGCGGGAGTTGAAGAGGTTGCTGTCCACGAAGATGGGGTTGCCCTGGAAGTAGGCGTGGCCCAGGGTCCATGAGAAATTTTTGACAGGCATCCAGGTGAGGCCGGTGTTGACTTCGGTGTAGTTGAAGTCGCTGTCTCCCAAGGGGAGCTGGATGTCGGTGTTGAATTGCAGCCAGGGAAGGGGACGCCAGAAGAAGTCGTTGTAGAGGTTGGAGACGCTGCGGTCGAATTCAGGATCCTCAAAAAAGATGTCGGCAAAGGTGTTCAGACCCATCCAGTTGTAGGCGACGCCATCGCGTTTGGTCTGAAGCGCGTTGCGCACGCCGACGCGGGCGATGTTCCAAGTGTTGAGGCTGTCCACCGCGGTGTAGAGCGGCACATCAAGGGGCCTGGGTCGGGTGGATGGGGAGAGCCGGTCAATGGCTGGAAGGCCATCGATGGCATCGGCGTTGAGGTAGGAATAGTTGACGTAGGGCTGGATGACATGACGCAGTCCGTCGAGGCCGAGGGCGTTGCTTCGCACGTCTCTCCAAGTGCGACTGAAGCGGGCGGCGAGGTCAAAGCCAGCAGCGAAGATGCCTTTGGTGCCGCCGGTGACGCCGGGTGCGCCACCCGAAGCGTCTGTGTAGTAGGTGACGCCGCCTCCGATGCGAGGGACGAAAGTGAGCCAGCCACCATCGCCAAAGCTCATGGGGTAGAGGAATTCGTTGTAGGTGTGGAAGCGGAAGAACTTGTTTTCGGAAAGTTCCGACTGAATCGCCGCGATGTCGTTTTGCACTTCGTCTCTGGTGGTCAGAATGCGTGGAGTGGCGCGGTAGAAGTCGCTGCTGTTGGAGGTGAGGGTGGAACCGGAGAGCTGATTGACTCCGGTGGCCTGGGTCAGCTGGTTACCGTTGGGGTCGAAGAGCGGCCTGGTGCTGGTGGTGCCGAGCACGGTGGAGGTGAAGCCCTTGTCGAATCCGGCGAGGTTGGCCTGCTGGGTGTTGATCTTGTCGCGCAGAACTGAGGCTTCGTATCCAGAGAGTTTTTCGCGGTAGATGCCGGCGGAGGTTTCGCCTTGGTAGAAGATGTTGGTGTTGCCCAGGCGCTGGCGGGTGAAGTCGAAGGCCAGTTCGGGGAGCCGCTGGTCGGTGTGATCAAAGTCATTGAGCTGAAAACGCGTCCAGAGGGTGGCGGTGAAGCGGTCGTCGCGTTTGACGAGCGCGATGTTGTTGTCGGGCCGGGGATTGTTGCGGAATTCGTTGAGGTAAAAGTCCTCGAGCATGAATTGATCACTGAGCTTCGTGATGTCGAAGTCGAGATACCAGGTGCTTTCGCTGGGGCCGGGGATATAGATGCGATGCTGGAAGGTGATGCGATAGCGGTTTTCGTCCGGGGTGAAGGGGCCGCGATCGTGGCTGCCGAAACCAACGCTGGGATCGGTGTCGTTAGCATAGTAAAAGAGGAGTTTGCCGAAATACTTGTTGTCACGGTAGCGCAAGGATTTGAGGTCGAGGCCACCCGCGAGACCACGCATGCTGCGGAGGTCGAAGCGGTAGGTGGCCAGTGTGTGGTCGCCCCACATGACGCCATATTGATTGAGGAGGAAGGCTCCCCACTGGCTGGTGTAGCCCGGGCGGAAGTAATAGCCCTGCTCGTTGTCGAGCGGCTGGACAAAAACCGGCAGCCAGAAAACGGGGGTCTTGCCTACATAGACTTTTACATCGCGCATCACCACGCGGTCGCCGGGGTAGATGGTGAGCGACTTGGAGGTGAGGTGGTAATTGGGGTTGTTGCTGTCGTGGGTTGTGAAGTAGGTCTGATCTCCATCAATGCGGTTGATCAGTCCGGTTTCCTCGTTCTTGTCATCGAGGTTGGCCTTGAGGTCGCCGGTCTTGTAGAAGATCGGGGGAAGTCCGCTGCGGAGGTCGTTGGCCTTGAGTTCCTGGGTTTCAAAATTGTAGGTTACGTTTTCTCCACGGAAGATCTGGCCGCCCTTGAGCACCGTCACATTCTCGCGGGCGATGACGTCCTTGGTGTTGGAATTGTAATCCGCGCGGCCGGCGATGATTTCAACTCCGCCGTATTTGATGCGCACTTCACCCACTGCGCTGGCAATGCCGGTTTCCGGATCATACTGGGTTTCCAGTCCGGTGATGTTCACGTTTTCCGTGATGGAGGTGAGAACATCAGATTTGCTGGCAGCGGCCCTGGCGATGCTCGAATCCACGGATTGAGCGAAGCTGGAGGCTGCGGAAATAACACAAAGTGCCGCGGCGGGGAGCACGCGGGAGGGAAGTGCGCGGAGAATAGGTGTAAGCAAGGCCATCATGCGACTGAAACAGCAGCGCTGTTGAGGTTGGGAGTTGTTGTCATATCTATATAGGCCAGTGCTCCCAGAGTGACAAGGAAAAGGAATACATAATTTTTAACTGCGGGGCCAGCCTGATTTTTTCAGGGCGAGTCGTCGCTTGATTATTGAGCGCCGCCTGCCAGCGTGGGCGGGTGAAGCCTGACCGTTTTCTGATCATCGCCGCCGCTTTTGCAGGGTTCCTCGCCGTGGCCTTGGGAGCATTCGGCGCCCATGCGCTCAAGAACACACTCGAGGCTGCCTCGCACTTGGAGACCTGGAAAACTGCTGCCCAGTATCACCTCATTCACTCGGTCGCTCTTTTGGCCGTGGCGCTGGCGGGAATTGGATTTCGCCGCACTGCCTTTTGCTGGCTGGCCGGCATGATTTTGTTCAGCGGGAGCCTGTATCTCCTGAGCGTGACCGGCCTGAAGTGGCTGGGTGCCATCACCCCTTTCGGAGGGTTGTTTTTGTTGGCGGGCTGGGCGTCCCTGCTGTGGCCGCGAAAAAACGCCGGCTGAGATCAGGCACCCACCTGCTGCAACCACTCCTGCAGATTGTAGTAGTTGGTCACCCGCGCGATCCTGCCATCACGGATTTCAAAAAATGCGCCGACACGCAGCCAGTATTTCTGGCCCGCAGCTTCCGGAAGGCCTTCGTCAGTCGTGAGATACTCGCCCCGGATATAAAATTCCGCCGCTGCGCGTGTGCCGTCCGGATGCGACATCACGACCAGATCTTCCACCTGCTCACGGTAGCAGCGGTCCATGCGGGCGAGAAACTTGCGAAAATTCTCCACGCCTTTTTCACACCCTCCCTGATTGATGTCGTGCGCCACATCCTCCGCCAGCAGGCTGAGGAAGGATTCACGGTCGCCCGCATTGAACAGCGCGTAGTATCGGCACAGGAGCTCGGACGCGGTTTGGGCTGCGGACATAGGAATGACTTCTGTTTCTCGCAAACCGATTCGCGTCAAGCGGCGATTCTCGGAATTCAGGCGAGTCTGCAAAGCAACGGCCGGGCGCAACCGCACGGCACGTTTCAGTTGCGCCTCATATCTCCATCGGTATTCTCAGCACCCATGTTTTTTGCGCCAGTGAATTTACTGAAACGTCTCCTCATTTGCAGCGGCGCGGTGTTTCTGTGTCCTGGCGCGCTTCGTGCTCAGAGCATGATTGCCGTGGATTTGTACAATAAGAAAGTTCATGTCGCCTATGATGCGAACGTCAAGCGCGCGGTCGGCGGACTCTCCCAGATCGCGGTCGCGCTGGTGGCGATCGACTGGTCGGATGTCACCAAGGTGAATCTCAACGTGCTGGCCACGGTTTCTCCGGACGCGCTTCAGATTGCGGGCGCGAACGGCCTCGGATTTCTGCCCGGAGATCAAATTACCCTGCGCGACCTGATCTATGCCTCCATGATGGTGAGCGACAGCGCCGCCGCTACGGTTCTGGCGGAATTCGTCGGCGGTGACATGTTGCGGCGTCGTGGTCGTGGAGGCCGTCCCGTGGATGCCTTTGTTTCGGAAATGAACAAGCTGGCCGGGCGCGAAGGTTGCAGGCAGACGCGCTTCATCAGCCCGCATGGCGCGGAATTCAGCCGGTCCGTCACGGTTTCAAGCGCCGCCGACATGGCCCGGCTCACGATGTATGCGCTCTCCCGGGCGCCGTTTCGTTTTTACACCAATCAAAAAAACCGTGACATCACCGTCTTCCGCGACGGCCAGCGGCTCACCGTTCCGTTGCGCAACACCAACCTGCTGCTGGGCACCGGCACCATTGACGGAGTGAAGACCGGGAACACTCCAGCCTCCGGCGGCTGCGTCATCATCACCGAGGAGCGTCCCGGCACCGTGGCTCGCCAGGCGGACGGTAAAGACGCCGTCTTCCGCCACCGCATGGTGGTCGTCGTGCTCGGTTCTGCAGATCCTTTCACGGAGGCACAGTCCCTGCTTCGTTCCGGATGGAACGGCTACGATGGCTGGCTTCGCGCCGGTCGTCCGGTGCAGGATCGCAAAGAACTTCTCGGCTATTTTTAATACCAACCCTAAAACTCCCAAATTCTATCAAAAGCAACATGCGCATAGGCATTCTTAACAGCGGAGGCGACTGCCCCGGACTCAATGCGGTCATTCACGGCGTCGTCGGTGCAGCATCCGAACTCGGCTGGGAGGTGATCGGATTCCGCGATGGCTTTGAAGGCCTGCTCCCCAATGGCCCGGGCCACATCAAGCTCGATACCGAACGCACCGTTGGCATCCTCAAGCTCGGCGGCACCATTCTCGGCACCACGAACAAAGGGCACTTCGCCGCCAAAGTCGGCGTGGACAATATCGCCAAAGTTCCGCCGGAAATCATGGATCAAGCCAAGGTCACTATCAAATATCTCGGCATCGACGCCCTTATCGTCGTCGGCGGTGATGGATCGCTCACCACCTGCCTTCAGCTTTGCGAGGAGGGCGTGCCCGCCGTCGGAATTCCCAAGACCATCGACAACGACCTCGATGCCACCTCGATGACGTTCGGATTCTACTCGGCCGTCGGCACGGTGGTGGACGCCCTGGACTGCCTGCTCACCACGGCGGAAAGCCACCAGCGCGTCATGGTCGTGGAAGTCATGGGCCGCGGTGCCGGCTGGATCGCGCTCTATGGCGGCATCGGAGGCGGGGCGGACATCGTCCTGATCCCGGAAATTCCCTTTACGCTGGAGAACGTGGCTCACCATGTGAACCGCCTCTACACTCACGGGCACCGCAGCGTGCTCATTGTTGTGGCCGAGGGCGCGCACCTTGAAGATGGCGGCCTGATGAAGCGCAGTGAAATCGATGAAGCCAAGCAGCAGGTAAAACTCGGCGGCATCGGCGGTTTTGTAGCCATGGAAGTCGAGAAGCGCACCGGTCATGAAACCCGTGACGTGCGCCTCGGCCATCTTCAACGCGGAGGCTCACCCACGCCGCTCGACCGCATCCTCGGCGCGCGATTCGGCGTCAAGGCCATCAATCTCATCAAGGAAAAGCGATTCGGCCGCATGGTCAGCTACCAGAGCTATCATGTCGGCGATGTGCCGATTCAGGATGCCGTGAACAAGCTCCGGCTGGTCGGACCCGACTGCGAAGAAGTCCTCGCGGCGCGTGCTATCGGCATCAGCTTCGGGGATAAGTAACTTGGGGAACGCAAGCGAAGTGCTTTAGACAGGATTAACAAGATTAACATAATTGGGAGGGGATGCTTCACATTACCTGCTGAGTGAACGGGTTGTATTATTCAGTGCTTGCTCACAATCTTGTGAATCCTGTCCAATTTCCGTTTTTGGGGTAACCGCCTGCGGAAATCGTTTGGCTTCTGCGGGCGTCATGCGCTAGGGTCGCGCATGGAACGCCTGCTTCAAATCCTCTGCGAAAACGCCCGCCAGACCAACGCGGAACTCGGTGCGCGACTTGGCCTCACTGAGGCCGAGGTCGCCGCACGCATCGTGGCACTGGAACACGATGGCGTCATCCTCGGATACACGCCCGTGATTGATCGCGAGAAAGCCGGCGAGCGCGGCGTCACTGCCCTCATCGAAGTTAAAATCACGCCGGAAAGCGGCGGCGGTTTCGACCGCATGGCCCGGCGGATATCGCAATACGATCAAGTGCGCGGCTGCTACCTCATGAGTGGCGGCTACGACCTTACTGTCATCGTCGAAGGCAAAGATCTCTACGATGTCGCCAAATTCGTGGCGGAAAAACTCAGCACGCTCGGCGCGGTACTCTCCACCGCCACTCACTTCCAACTGCGAGTTTATAAACACGACGGTGTGCTCCTTCGCAGCGGTGATGAAGAAGAACGTCTGCCCATCAGTCCGTGAGCCAGTCGCGCAAGATGGATCTGGACGCAAAATTATCAGACCAGCTCCGCGGCATCCCGCGCAGCGGCATCCGTGACTTCTTCGAACTGGTCATCGGCCGCACAGACGTGATCTCACTCGGAGTCGGCGAGCCCGACAAGCCGACCCCGTGGCCCATTCGCGAAGCGGCGATCCGCTCGCTGGAAAAAGGCCAGACCAGTTACACCAGCAACCTCGGCCTGGAATCGCTCCGCGCAGGCATCGCCAAATACGTCGAAGCACACTTCCGCACCCTTTACGATGCCAAAACGGAAATTCTTGTCACCGTCGGCGTCAGCGAGGCGCTCGACATCGCCTTTCGCGCGGTGCTCAATCCCGGCGACGAAGTGATCTTCCACCAGCCCTGTTACGTTTCCTACGCGCCGACCGTCACCATGGCCTACGGTGTTCCGGTGCCAGTGAACACGCGACTGGAGGACAACTTTGCCCTGCGCGCCTCCGACGTGGCCAAGGTCATCACCCCGAAGTCGAAAGTGCTGGTCCTGAATTTTCCGACGAATCCAACAGGCGCCATCGAGCCTCTGGATGAACTTGAGAAGATCGCCGCGCTCTGCGTGAAGCACGATCTTCTCTGCTTCACGGACGAGATTTACAGCGAACTCCTCTACGACGGACGGCAGCACAAGAGCATCGTGGAATTCCCCGGCATGAGGGAGCGCACGATTCTGCTTCATGGATTTTCCAAGGCCTTCGCCATGACCGGCTGGCGTCTCGGTTACGCCTGCGCGCCGCCACTGCTGACCGCTGCCATGATGAAGATTCATCAATACACCATGCTCTGCGCGCCGATCATGAGCCAGATGGCGGCGATCGAGGCGCTCAAACTCGGAGCGGAAGCCTACGAGCCCATGCGTCAGAGTTATGAGGAGCGACGCAACTTTGTGGTCGGCAGACTCAATGCCATGGGACTTCACTGCTTCAATCCCGGCGGTGCGTTTTATGTTTTCCCTGATGTTAGTTCAACCGGCCTGACTGGAAAAGAATTCGCCATGCAGCTACTCGAGGAGCACAGCATAGCCGTCGTCCCCGGTGGTGCCTTCGGACCCAGCGGAGAAAGCTGCGTCCGATGCTGCTACGCCACCGCCCCAGATCTCCTTGTTAAAGCAATGGATGGCATGGAAGTTTTTGTGAAGTCCCGTAAAAAGCAGTGACTGACGTGAGATGAGTTGACATTACGCCCGCCGACGGCGCGCTGAACAACGGCGTAGTGTCTCGAGACTTCGTTAGTTGCCATCATGCCGGTCTATGCAGCAGACGCCGTAAGTAGGCCTTGCATGATTTCACTTGTTCCGTTCAGCTTCTTTCTTTCCCCGTCCGTTTCCTGCTTGACAGGTGGTATCACACTGATACCATTATTCATGCCACGCAAGGTGCGCCAACTGGAGGCTGATCTGGCCCGCGCTGGTTTTATCAAACGGGGCGGTAAAGGCAGTCACCGAAACTGGGTGCATCCACGGACAGGCAGCGTCGTCACTGTGTGCGGCAAGTCTGGTGACGACGCCCCGCGCTATCTGGAGAAGCAACTCAAACTTGCCCTCAAATCCTATGAAAACGATGACACCAAATAACAAGGCTGAAATCCGCAGACAGGCCGACCGCTACACGAAGGTGGTGGAATGGAGCGCGGAAGACCGTTGCTATGTAGGGCGCGTGCCTGCACTGCACTACGGTGGGGTCCATGGCAAAGACCGCGCCAAGGTCTTCGCGGAACTCTGCGACGTGGCGGAAGAAATCGTGGCCCTGCATCTGACGGATGGCCGCGCGCTGCCGAAGGCGGATGCGGGACGCCGCTACAGCGGGCGCTTCCTCTTGCGGGTGGACAACGGCCTGCACGAAGCGCTCGCGCTGCGCGCTTCCAGGGAAGGTCAGAGCCTTAACCAATACTGCGAAGGCGCATTGCGCGGTGCTGTGGCGTGAGACCCACACCGCTACGCCACTTTCTCTGTGTAAAGATACTTTTGGAAACCGGCGAAGACTTTGGTGATTTCCTCCGGCTGGCCGCCGAGGTCGGCAACGGCGTCGGTGATGGAGTCGTGGTATTTGAGGCGGAGTAATGGGTTCAGCTTCTTTTGTTCCAATTCGGCCACGCCTTCGGTGACGTAATGCTGGAGCACAAAATCCAGGAACGCCTGCTGCTTGGCATTGAACTTGGAATTGATATGCACCCGTGCATGGTCAGCGCGCACTGCGCGGGGCACCGGCGGCATCGCGTAGGCCACATAGGCGAGCACGTCGAAGAGGTCGCTTTTCTCGGCGTCGATGAGTTGCTGCAACGCGATCAAGTTGTCGTGGCCGAAATCTTTGTCGGCCAGACCTTGTAGCAGTTTGGCTCGCGTGTCGGGCGCGCTCCAGAGAGCGCGGAGTTCGGCTTCGCTTTGGAAGAAGTCCGGCAGCTTGCCGAAGAGCAGTTCTATGAACTGCTGCGCGGACATGGGCGTGCCGTCGGGATGCCAGAAGGTCGTCATCATCATGTGCTGGATGGTGCGCTCCTTGCCGTCGGCGAGCTTCACGCGCACTTTTTGGCGTGGCGGAGGAGGGCCGGTCGGAGGTTCGGGCGGCTCGGTGGGACGAATAGGAGGAATGGGGGCGATGGGACTGGTGGGTTCGAGCGGTTCGCCATCCCATTCGGAATCGAGGAAGTTCAGATGCGCCTTCACGAAGTCATAGATCGTGAAGTAATCCTTTCCGTCATAAAGCCGTGTGCCGCGCCCGATGATCTGCTTGAACTCGATCATCGAATTGATGGGTCGCATCAGGACGATGTTGCGGATGTTGCGGGCATCCACGCCGGTCGAGAGCTTTTGCGACGTGGTCAGGATGGTGGGGATGGATTTCTCGTTATCTTGAAAGTCGCGCAGATATTCTTCACCGCGTGCGCCGTCATCCGCAGTGACGCGCTGGCAATAGCCCGGGTCTTTGCTCGTCTTCATCTGGTTGATGAGGTCGCGAACGGCCAGCGCGTGATCTTGTGTGGCGCAGAAAACGAGGGTCTTTTCGTTCCGGTTGATCTGGTCCATGAAGAGCTGCACGCGCTTCTGCTCGCGCTCCTTGATTTCGATGATCTTGTTGAAGTCGGTTTCTGTGTAGAGCTTTCCCGGCTCAACTTCGCCCTCCATCACCCGGTCATCGGGTGCATAGACGTAATCATCAAGTGTGGTAAAGATTTGCCGCACTTTAAATGGAGTCAGGAAGCCGTCGTTGATGCCGTCCTTGAGCGAGTAGATATAGACCGGCTCGCCGAAGTAGGCGTAGGTGTCCACGTTATCCTTGCGCTTGGGCGTGGCGGTGAGGCCGAGTTGCACGGCGGGCGCGAAGTAGTCGAGGATGCCACGCCAGTTGCTTTCGTCGTTTGCACCACCACGATGGCACTCGTCAATGACGATGAAATCAAAGAAGTCCGGCGGATATTCGCCAAAATACCCTTCGACAGGCTCAGGGACCGACCTCCTGACAGACTCACCGAGCTTGGCGGCTGAGTTTATCGAAGCCCGTGAGAGTTGCTTCAATTCGCTGATGTTGCCTCTGATCAGCGCGAGCTTCTTTGATCTGCTCCAACCTTGCACCTGCTTCTCCCGAGCAAACGCTTCGTCGATACGGTCGAAGGTTTCATAATAAACCAGCTTCACTGGCCTTCGATTCATCGTGTGCTGCGAGCCTTCACCGGTCTGATGCTGCCCGAGGCGAGCTCTCAAATCCCTTGTGCTCCCGACATAGAAACTCCCGTCGGCACACGCCAAGATATACATGTATCCGTAGGCGCTTCGAATATCGCTCACCTCCACCTCGACGGGTTCAGTGACCGATTGCGCGGCAGATGGCTCCTCGGTGGCTGAGCCTGCCGAAGCCATGAAGGTCTGGAAGATGGTAAAGAACAGGCTGCCGTTCTTCGGCACTTTGCCTTTCTTGCGGATGTCAGCCGGCTCGATCCGCACCAGCGCGTCTTCGGGAAAGGCGGAGAAGGCGTTGTAGGCCTGATTCGCCAGAATGTTCCGGTCGGCGAGGAACAGTATGCGCGGTTGGCGCGTCGGTTCCCGGCTAAGGTTCCAGCGGCTTTGGAAGAGCTTCCAAGCGATCTGGAAAGCAATCATCGTTTTCCCCGTTCCTGTTGCCAAGGTGAGCAGAATCCGCTGCCTGTCGGCGGCGATGGCGTCCAGCACGCGTTCGATGGCGATGTCCCGGAAATACCGCTCACCCAAAGTCCCGCCTTTGTCATGGAATGGAACGGCGGCGAAGCGGTCGCGCCACGCGTTTGCCTCGGCGAAGGTCATGGCCCAGAGTTCGTCCGGTGTGGGGTAGGTGGGGATTTCCTTCTCCTCGCCGCTGTCCATGTCGATGGCGTAGATGCCCTGGCCGTTGGTGGCGTAGGCGAAGCGCACGGTCATCTTGCCCGCGTAATCCTTGGCCTGTGCCACGCCTTCGGTCAGCGGTTTGTCCCACGCCTTGGCTTCATTCACGGCCAACTTGCGGTTGCGATAGACCAGCACGTAATCGGCGGTGAGCGCCTTGCCGCGTTTGCCGTGGCCCTCGATGCGGCCCGGCGTGATGGGATATTCGCGCAGGATCTTGCTGCCCTCCACGACG
>VFKE01000055.1 GCA_009885695.1 Verrucomicrobiota bacterium
CATGAATCAAAAGATTCACCGCATGATAACCCCACACTTCCAATCCGCCCGCCGCATGGTTGAGAGCAAAACTCAGGTTCAGCAGGGGCCGGCCTTCCACGGTGACGCCCTTGGCCAGGGCTCCTTTCTCCGGGAACAAAACCTGTCCCAAAGAAGACAGATGCTGGATCGTCGGGTTGTCCCTGATGGACTCGCAATCATCAAAAACATAGGGCCCTTGAAAGCTGTTGGCATACACCAGCAGTCCCGCCAAACCAATCAGGAACAAGGGCAGCGTCCACTGCCAGAAAGACGCAACCCTGCCTGATTGTTTGGCCGGACCATCATTCCTAGTCTTGCGGGTTTTCTTACGGCTCATGAGCGGGTAAACTAAGTCCGCTGTCTGCGCGGGTCAAAAACTATGCGCGTTCCGAGCACGGAGGCAGGAGGCAAGTGCGCCTTAATTGATATCGTAGCCGCATTCGTGAAAATGCGGGAAATTTGGATGTTTTGTCGGCTGGCTGGTTTTCTTCCAGCTCTATTTTCATGCGGCCCAAAGGGCCATGTGCAAGCCGGGCCTTTGACCCTTCAACTTTCATCCTCCGGCTTCCACTCAGGGCACCGCTTGTCGATTCTCCCGGAAGGGTTTGCCCGACTGATAAAGGCTGCGCGCATTCCGGATGGTGTCGGCTAACACTGTGTTGCCCTGGGCGATCGCCAGGCTCAAGGCTCGACCGGCGTTTTCATCTGCTTCAGCAAAGTGGCCACACTCGGCATCGGCCGCAGACAGGGTGAGCAAAATTTGGGGGTGATTGCCGCCAGTAACTTGATTGGCCCGCCGTGCCACTTCGAGCGCCCGCGCACCATTGCGCTGAGACGCCTCAGGGCTGGTCGCCAATATCCAAGCCAGATTATTGAGTGCGCTCAGTTCCGTCGGGTTGATTTTTACAACCAATTCGAACTGGACAACTGACTCGTCTGCGCGCCCAGCTTGAAGCAGTGCGTTGCCGAGGTTCAAATGAACCTCGGAGTAATCCGGTTTGTTTTCCAAGGCATTCTGGTAATGGGTGATGGCCTCATTCACTTGCCCCTTTTGAATATATGCATTACCCAGGTTGAAGTGAGCCTCGGCGAAATCAGGCTTGAGTTGCAGGGCCCTTTGATAGTAAGTCATGGCTTCATCCACTTGCCCATTTCGAAGAAGTGACTCACCGAGGTTGCTGTGAGCCTCGGCGAAATCCGGTTTCAATTCCAAAGCCTTCTTGTAATGAGTCATTGCCTCATCCGCCCGCCCTTTTTGATGAAGGGCGTTTCCGAGATTCAAATGAGCCAGTATGTAATCCGGTTTGAGTTCCAAGGCTCGCCGGCAATGGGCAACGGCTTCGTCCACTTGCCCATCTTGAAGAAGGACCACGGCGAGGTTGTTGTAAGCCAGCCAGCAGGCTGGGTTTCTTGAAATCGTCGTATGCCAAAGTTTTTCGGCGTCCCTGTATTGGCCCGCCTCTCGCCAGGTGAGCGCCGCAAACAAGGGCAGGACCAGCAGCGCAAAGCAGCGCAGCAGCAACGGTCGGCGCAATTTAGCCGCAATTTGCATTATCAACACCACAATCATAGCCAGCACTGCGGGACTGGAGAGATACACCAGATGATCGCCCACAAAAGAATAACGCATCCAATAGAAATTCATCAGGCCCAGCACCGGGAACAGCGTCCCGGCGTAGTAAAACAACGCCACCCCCGGCCCGCGCCCAAGTCGCCCCCGCAATAGCCAGACCGCCGCGAGCAGCGCCAGCGACCCCAGCGGGAAAAGCC
>VFKE01000080.1 GCA_009885695.1 Verrucomicrobiota bacterium
CCCCCAAAGGGCGTCACCGGCTTGAGCGTGGTGTGAAGTTGGACTTGCCGGGAGGTGAAAACGGGGTTGATAATCCCCTGCATCGTTTGGTGCATGGCTGTGAGTGCTGGTTTGTTTGCACTGCCAAGTAACCACGTCTTCAGCGCCAAACGATGCCTTTTTTAACTTCGGAATCCGGGTTAAATGGAGGAAGCGTTTACTTGAGCGCGTGTCCAGCCCCCGCCAACGATGGAATCCTGCCTGGTCCTGGATGATCACACGCATCGACCCCTGTCGCTGGCGGCGAGTTGCTGTAAACAGTTTACGAAGTGGCGACCGGACTTGTTTCACGCGTTACATTTTTCAACACTTCGTCCATGCTGCGCGATCTGGTTGCGCCTATACTATTTCTGATCAGCCTTCCCACACGAATTCAATCGGCATCTCCATGTCCGCGCGCACGCTCTGGTGCACGGGACAGCCATGTGCGGCTTTTTCGAGCAGCGGGCGTTCGGGGTGATCCGGAGGAAGTGAGATCCAGATTTTCACCGGCAACTTGACGATGCGGCGCGGCGGGTCGGTGCTCATGTGCTTCTCGGCGTGAGCGCGCATGGTTTTGATCTCAATACCCTTGCGCTGGGCGATGATGCCGATGGTGGTGAGAATGCATGTGGCCAGCGCCGTGGCGACAAGATCGGTCGGGGAGAACGCCTCGCCCTTGCCCATATTGTCCGCTGGCGCATCGGTGATGAGTTCGTTTTTCGAGGGGCTGTGGGTGGCGCGGCAGCGGAGTTGTCCTTCGTAGTTGGCGGTGATTTCGACCATGTTTGGTTTGCGGGTTTGGGGTGAACGATTCACTCAGCGGCACGGTGAATCAACCTTGTCCTGCGTTGGTTTTGCCTGCTTGAGGGTGATGACGCGCACCGCGAGAAGGGGGATGCCCAATGTTCGCGGGTCGTGCTCGAAAACTTTTGGTTCACAGCTCCAGGCCAGAATCTGGTGCTGGTCCGGATCGGGAGAAGTCTCGAAGTCGGGAAACGTGATGCGAAGCACTCCCCGTTTGGGTTTGATGTGATCGTGCGGGACCGGTGTGCCGTTGAGAGTGAGCCGCAGGTGACGGGACAGGTCTTTTTTCCAGTTGCGAAGGTGGCCGAGAGCCAGCTCGACGCGGAATCGAATGCCCGCGGGAAATTTGAGTGCCAGTGAGGCCTCTGGCCTCGACCAACGCAAGAGGCGGTGTCCCAGCGGTTCTGACTCATAAAAGTTTTGGAGGGTGTCGGGGGGGAGGAGGTTCAGGGCTCCCGGCTCCGGCGGGAAGAAGATCCGGACGAGGTTGCGCAGATGGTAGGGGAGCCAGACACGAAACCATCGTTTCGCCTGTGCGCGGTGGTGCCTGGTGAACTGGCCCGGCGTCAGGTTGTTGGCATGGCGGAAATAAACGCGGAAGCCCCGGAGGCGCTGGCGCCATTTCTGGCCGCGCGTGCAACGAAGATGGTGACTAAGATCCAGTGGCATCCGGTGCCAGGGAGTGGGAGTGGGTCGGGAGAGAAAGAAATTTTCCCAGCGTTCCTGAAGGGGCACGCGGGCTTTCCCCATGAGTCGAATCGCCTCGGGGGGGACGGATGCGTCGAGATGATCGCGCAGGAAAGCCAGTGTGCCGCGCACGCCGTGGACGGCACCCGCATGGGGGGCATTGGCGGCGATGGCGTTCCAGTCGAGTTTCCCATCCGCATGGCGCAGGATGACAAATGCGTCGGCAAGCCAGCGGACCGGCGACACGGCCTTGTATTGCGGCCCGTGGGCGCAGGTGTGCAGAAACTGCGCGGTCCAACTGGGAACCGCGGCTGTCACACCCTGAAGGACTACGGGCAGGCGCTGGTGCCAGAGGTCACGGTCGAACTCCTCCGACACCGGCAGATGGCACAGCCGCCAGTGAAGATCAATGCAGGCTCCCGCGGCATTGCGAAATGAGCAGGCGTGAATGCTCAGCGGAAGATCGCGCGGATGATGCACTTCGGATTTCCAGCCGCTGGCTTCAAGAATATCCATCGCATCATTCACCCGGTGGCGTGGAACCATCAGGTCGAAATCATCCATTGGACGGACACCGTGGTCTTGATAAACTGTCAGCGTGAGGGCGGCACCCTTGAGAAGAAGGCACGGGATGCCGCGCTGCTCCAGCGCCCGGAGCAACTCGCCCTTGCGTCCGAGAATGAGCTGGTTGTGCGTCCAAAAATGACGGTAGATGCCCTTGAGCCGGGGCATCATGGGATGGGACGGACCGGCTCCGATGCGAATGAGATTGCGGTAGAGCAGGCCGAGGAGCCGGAAAGACCCGGCATCCAGGTTGTCCAAGTCGTGCTGAGAGTTCCATTCATCCCAGGCGGGAAGAGCGGATGAAGCATCGAGCAGCGCGGCGCGAAGCAGCAGCGTTTGCGCCGGTGACGGCCAGCAGCCGCCGATAAGGCGGACGGCCGGGGTGCTGGCGGTGGTGGTGGTGGTGATCATCGGACACGCCCGGTTGGGTCATTGGCTGATTGGAGCCGTTGCACGTTTTCATAGTGCAACACGGCATCTGGAGAAACACAAAAATATTAAATAGTAATCTGGCGAAGCCGGTGGAATATCACGAGGCGTGCCGACCCCGGCCAACACATCGCGTTCTGCGGTAATCAAAACCTTTCATAACTGTCCCCATGACCAGTCATTACCGCCTCAATGAGCCGGATGTTAGCGCTGAAGTTTTTGATGATGAGGTGCTCGCCATCAACCTGAAAAACGGCCACTATCACAGCATTCGCGAGACCGGAGTTTTCGTTTGGCAATCCCTGATCCGGGGTTGCTCCGTTGATGACGTGGCCATCGAGCTGGCGCGGGCGTTTCCAGGTGAGGCGGAAGACGCGGCCGGCGATGCTCGCGTGTTTGCAGCCGAACTTGAGGCGTCCGGTTTGATCGTGCCGGTCGTGGCGTCCATACCCACGCCGATGATACCGGCCGCGCTGGGCGTGCCGGCAAGTCCTTATGCAAAACCCGTGCTGGAAAACTATACCGACATGCAGGAGCTTCTGCTGATCGATCCCATACACGAGGTGGATGTGTATTCCGGATGGCCCAACAAGCCTTCTGCGCTGGACGCGGCATGACCGGGAATCAATCGTACCCCTCTTTGTCGGACGATGGAGTGCATGCACAGCTGGCAGACTACTTCGCGCAGTTGCGTGGGGCATTTGCCAAGGCATGCGCACAGTGCGGTGTCAGCGACATCCGGGAGGATTTGGCGGGGTGCCAATTGCGCATCGCGACCGCCGGCCGGCACCTGGAGGACGCGTTGCGGCCGGCCTTGGCGCATTTACCCGGCGACGACGGTTCGGAAAAGGCTCACTTTGAAATCCTGGCCTGGGACGAGTTTGAGAGCGGCGTTAGATTGCCGCCGCCGCCGTGGTCCCGGCCTGATCCTTCTGGCCCGGTGCGCTTTGCGCTGCCACCGGGCGGCGAGGCCTTCCGCATTCATGCCGGCGAGAATGACAACGTATTTTACATGTTCTCCGTGGAGCAGCAGCAGGCCGTTCTGTGGACCCGGGACGCGCGCATGCTCCCGAATTACTTTCACGCGGCGCCATGCCTGACGCTCATGCACTGGTGGTCGCAAGCCAGGGGGCTGCGCCTCCTGCACGCGGGGTGCGTAGGCACGGCGGCGGGCGCGGCGCTTCTTGTGGGGCCGAGCGGTTCGGGCAAATCCACCACCGCGCTGCTCTGCGCCCTCGCAGGTTTGCATTACTTGGGCGACGACTACTGTCTGGCGCAGGCCGGCCCTGTGCCCAGGGTGTTTTGCCTGTTCAACAGCGGCAAACTCCATCGCGATCAGATGCAGAATTTTCCCGACCTGGCCGCCCGTGCGATTGATCCCACGTCAGATTCCCACGAAAAACCGGTAATCTTCATGCATCAGCATTTTCCCGAACGTGTCGTCTCAAGCCTGCCATTGAGGGCGGTGATCGCCCCGCGTATCACGGGCCGGACAGAGACGCGCATTTTCCCAATCTCTCCCGCCGCAGCACTCAGGGCGCTGGCACCAAGCACCCTCTTTCAATTGTCGCGTGAAAACGCCGCGCCCTTTCGCGACATGGCTGCGCTGGTGCGTGCGCTGCCGTGTTATCGCCTGGAGCTGGGAACGCGCATGGAGGAAATCCCACCGGTCATCCTCATGGTGCTGGACTCTTTGAACTGATGCGCATCCTCCACTGGAACGACGGATTTCTACCGCACATTGGCGGCACCGAGACCTTGGTCCGAGACTTGTGCCGGGCGCAGATGGCCTGTGGACACGTCGTCGCGGTAGCCGCCGGTGGACTGCCGGGGTGTGCGGAGCAGGATTGCATTGACGGCATCCCCATCTATCGCCGGCCAATGCCCGACGTTCATCTGGCACAGAACCCCGGCCTCATGGGCCGGCTGGTGCAGGCTTGCGCCGAGGTTAAACGAACGTTTCGACCGGACATCGTCCACGTGCATGGTTCGGGAATGTCTTCGTGGTTTCATGTTCTGACCCGCCAGGCCTGGCCGTGCCCGGCCGTCGTTACGCTGCATGCGCCCGTGCGCCTGCCGGAAGCGGTGAGACGGCGCGTTTTGATGGAAGCGGATGCGGTGACGACGGTTTCGGACAGCATGCGGGTTGAGCTGGGGGATATTTGCGCAGGGCGAAAGAAGCCTGTGCAGGTGGTGCATAATGGCATGGCATGGCCGGAACTGCCTCCGGCACCCTTGTGTTTTCGCCCGGCGACGATGCTTTGTCTGGGCCGCGTCGTGGTGGAGAAAGGGTTCGACGTGGCGTTGCGGGCATTGGCGAAGATCCCGGACGCGCGCTTGATCGTGGCCGGAGACGGGAAGGACAGGGAGAGTTTGGAAAATCTGGCGGCGGAATTGAATTTGAGCGACCGCGTGGAGTTCCGCGGCTGGGTGTTTCCTGATGAAGTTCCGGCGCTGATCAATGAAGCCGCGGTGGTTCTCATGCCCTCGCGCTGGAGCGAGCCGTTCGGCCTGGTGGCGGTGCAAGCCGCGCAAATGGGACGGCCCATCGTGGCCAGCGCCGTGGGCGGCATTCCCGAAATCGTGGAAGATGGTGTGACCGGCTTTTTGGTGCCGCCGGACGATCCCGATTCTATCGTGGCGGCGTTGAACATTTTGCTACAAGATCCGGCAGCCGCTTCCGCGATGGGAGTGCGGGCGATGGAGCGGGCGCGGAGCCGGTTCTCCATCGCGCGATGCGCGGCGGATTACGAGACGATTTATCTCCACTTGCGGGAGGGTTGGACATGAAAATTCTTTTTTGGTCCGAGTTCTTCTGGCCGCACATCGGCGGCATCGAGGTGCGGGTTGGACACCTGGCCGCGGAACTGTGCCATCAGGGACACGAATGCGCCGTGATCACCAACCGTGTGCCGTCCGAACTGCCTGCGCAGGAATCCTGGCGGGGCATGACGATCCATCGGATGAACATTCGGCAGACGGTTGAAAGCCGCGATGTTCGCCGACTGCGCCGTCTTTGTGAGGAGGTGCGGGAACTGAGACGGACATTTCGGCCCGACCTGGAGCAAGTGTATGTTTCTGGCCCGAGCTTTCCGATCCAGCGAGTGACTAACCGCGAGCCGTTGCTGCCCACGATCACCAGCGTGCAAACCGCGTTGGAGGAATTCCCGCAGCGGGGTGAAGAAATCGGGCGCATGCTGGAAAGCTCGGTCGCAGTGCTCGCCGTCTCCGAGCATATCCGGCGCGGCCTGTGCCACATCGCGCCTAGGATCGCCGGGCGCGTGCAGCTTTTGCCCAATTGCCTGCCCATGCCCACACTGTCTCCCGCTCCGCTGCCGATGCATCCGCCGGTCATCCTTTGTTTGGGAAGGCTCGTTCTGGAAAAAGGTTTTGACGTGGCGTTGCGGGCCCTGGCGAAAGTGCCGGACGTGCGGTTGATCGTGGCCGGCGACGGTTCCCAGCGCAACGCCCTGGAAACGCTGTCCTGCGAGCTGGGCCTTGCGAGGCGCGTGACATTCCCGGGCTGGGTGGATCCCACCGAGGTGCCAGCGTTGATCAACAGCGCTTCGCTTGTGGTAATGCCATCCCGCTGGCAGGAGGCGTTCGGCCTGGTGAGCCTACAGGCCGCGCAAATGGCGCGCCCGGTGGTGGCGACTCGGGTGGGCGGCATTCCTGAAGTCGTGGTGGACGGCGAGACGGGGCTGCTGGTGGACAACGAGGATGTCGATGGAATGGCTATGGCGATTACCGCGTTGCTGGCTAATCCCGCCCGGATGCAATCCATGGGAGAGCGCGCGCGACAAAGGGCGATGGCGCAGTTTGGCTTTGCGGCTTATGTGGCCCGGCATCTGGAGCTGTTTCAGCGACATGCCTTTTCCCAGTAACAAACCATGGCCGTCGCTTCCATAGAATTGGTCACCGCCAGAGTGAGCGTCGTCGTGCCGATGTATAACGCAGTCCGCTACGTTGGCGAGGCGTTGCAAAGCATCATGGCGCAGACTGTTCCGATGACCGAGATCATCGTCGTGGACGATGGCTCAACTGATGAGGGCGCGCGCGTGGTAGAGAGCTTTCCCGGTATCACGCTGGTGCGCAAGGCGCACAGCGGCATCGGGGACACTTTGAACACAGGTCTGGCACGGGTCTCTGGCAACTATATCGCCTTCCTGGATGCCGACGACCGCTGGCTGCCGGAGAAAACCAAAATTCAACTCCAGGTGCTGGCGGATGAACCCGGGCTCGACGGGGTGTTCGGTCATGCCGAGCGATTCCTGATGACTCCCGAGGGCGAAGTCCGGCTGGATGTTCTTCCGGCGGTGAGCAAGGTGGGGGGATTGTTCCGCACCGCGGCGTTTCGCCGGGTGGGGGGATTCAGCACGAGGGTGCTGGACTTCATTGACTGGTATGCGCGGGCGATGGATGAGGGATTGAAGTTCAAAGTGCTCGACGAGCTGGTCTGCCAACGCCGCATTCACGATGCCAATGATGGAGTCGTGCGAAGGGAAGAGCAGCGAACTGCCTGTCTCGCGACTCTCAAGGCCAAGCTGGACCGCCGCCGGGCCAAGCCGCCCGGCACCTGAGGCACACGGATGCTTACGGACGGACGTCGGGTTCGTCCAGCGTTGGTGGCGGGACTTCGTGTCTGGATTCTGAGACCGGTTCTGAAGCCGGGTGTATTTCTCCTGATTCACCGGCATGCGGTTCCGTGTCCGGGTGCGAAGCGGGGTCGCCGTCTTCACCCGCGTTGGATTTGGGTGGGGTGTCGGCCATGGGCTGGGTGCCCGAGGGCGCGGGACGCGCGGATGGACGCAGTTCATCGTCATCATCATCGTTGTTCCAGGGATTGTAGCTTTCGTTGTCCCACTCGTCAGTCGTCTCCATGGCCTTGTCATCATCTTCAATGGATTTGAAATGATCGGGATAGAGGGCGCGGTCACGTTTGTCGAGCCACCAGGCCAGCCAGATGCAAATTTCGTAGAGCGTGTAGAGCGGAATGGCGATGAGTCCGAGCGTGAACACGTCGGGCGAGGGGGCGATGACGGCCGCGACCACGCAGATGCCGACGGCGGCCCAGTTCCGCGTCGTCTTCATGACTTTGTAGCTGAGGATGTCCAGCTTCACGAGCGCCATGACCACCACGGGCAATTCAAAGCAGAGGCCGAAAATGAGGATGAACTGGCAGATGAACTTGGTGTATTCCTGGATGCCCCACATGGTGGCGTCGGACACCTTGCCGCCACCCGTGGCGTCGGAGAGCTGGGTGTTGAAGTGGAAGAAAAAGTCGAGAGCCTTGGGCACAACGACGAAGTATGAGAAGGACGCGCCCAGGAGGAAAAGCCCGCCGCCAACCGCCAGGGCGGGGAACATGATTTTTTTCTCCGTGGTTCGCAGACCCGGCAGGACAAACTGCATAAGAAAATATAGCAGCAGCGGACAGGACATGACGATGCCGCCGACGATGGACAGGTTCATGATGGCCATGAATCCGCCGATGGGGTTCAGCTGGGTGAACGTGATTTTGCCTTCCAATCCCGCGAGCTGGACCGGGAAGGTGATGATGGCCCAGAGGTGAGGGTAGAAGATGAAGGTGCCGATCACGAAAATGGCCAGCGTGCCCGCGATGCGCACCAGCATGGTCCGCAGATCCTCCAGATGCTCGAGGAACGGTTTTTCCACATCCTCCTGGCCAAGGTCTTTGCCGACCTTTTCCCTGATTTTGATAACTTTACTGAAGAGCCACTTGAGCATGGTGCCGGATTTCTTGGATGATAAAAAGTTTTAGACGATGCCCTTCGCAGACATTCTCGCGAACAAAGCGAGAGTCAGGGCGTCCTGGAGAATGTTGTCCGCGATCATCCCACGCAGTTCCGCCGGGCTGACGGCGCGGACCTCGCTGATGTGTTCGCCGCCGACGGGCTTAGGCGCGCGCATGATGCGGACCGGTCGCGCGACAAAAAGATAGACATGCTCAGCGGTGAAGCCCTGCGAACCAAAAAACCAGCCGAGCGGGATCAGTTCTCCCTGATCGGTGAGTTCGTAGCCGGCTTCCTCGTCGAGTTCGCGCAGCGCGGTGGCGATGATGGTTTCCTGCGAATGTTCATCGTCGATCTGGCCCGCCGGAAATTCCCAGAGGGCGCGGCGCAGAGGCAGCCGCTCCTGATGAATCAGGATGAACTTCCCGTCTTCCGTGATGGGAGCGATGGCGATGGCGGACTTGCGGTGAGCGACCGTCCACGGTGTCGCGACCTCGGGCCGCGCGGGTGTGAGAAAGCTGCATTCCTCTACCTGGACGTAGGGACCGTCGTAAACGATTATTCCGGGCAGCTTGCGCCAGCCATCATGATCTTTGATCTCGCAGAGTTCGAAATGTGGCACAGGCTTAAAGCCTGTGTGTAGCCCGGGCATTCTGCCGGGGCTTTCTTCTGTTTCGCATTGCAAAATCCGTCCAGTAGCCAGCAAAAAATTCCCGTCTCGCAGTCGGGCCTTGACGGGATTCTGCGCGATGTATTCGCGCAAGCGTTCCAGCTCCGCCTCGTCGCGCGCGAGATGGTCGTAGCCTTCGTCCATCCAGAATTCACCTTGGCGTCCCAAGAGCTTGTTGATCTCCCGTGCACTGAAGCTTTTCCAGGAATGAAGCAGATCAGAGATGTCGTGTCCGGCCAGCGGTTTTACGATGGCGTGAACATGATTAGGCATGACCACGAAGCAATCGAGCACGCAGCGCGATCCGTTGAAATGACGCAGGGCATCCGCCACAATTTCTGCGGCTCGTGGATCACGCAGCGCACAGGAACCGTGACCTTGATCAAGCCAATCTTCGTGAGCGTCGTGGAAGCGCGCGCCGTATTCGGCGATGGCTGATCCATCCCACGGTTGCGGATGATGCTGTAGCCAGGCTTCACGGTCATGGCTCCATTGTTCAAGCACCACGCGAGGAACTGAGTCCGCAAGACGAAAGGTGATGAAGTAAGTACCGTCGTCCTGTCGCCAGTGAGGAAGATTGCGACGGGTGATCTGGACGGCCTTGGAGGTGGTGAAGGGATGAAAAATAAATGCGGAGGACCCCGGCAGAATGCCCGGGTTACACACAGGCTGCAAGCCTGTGCCACTGTCGGAGCCTGTGCCGCTGACGAAGGGCGCGCTCATCAACATCAATCTTGGGACAGAACTTTTTGCCAGTACTTCAGACGCGTGGCGACATTCGCAGGCGATGGCGCGCCAGTGGATTTGCGTTTTGAGAGCGCGGTATCGATTTTCAAAACGTTGCCTACATCCTTGCCGAAGGCCTTGGAGAACTTGCGATAGTCATCCGCGCTGAATTCATTGAGCGCACGCTTCGTCTTCACGCTGTGGGCCACGATCTTCCCGATCACTTCATGCGCCTCACGGAACGGCACACCGTGATTAACGAGATAATCTGCCAGATCCGTCGCCAGCAGCATCGGATCCGACGCGGCGGCTTGCGTTTTCGCGACGTTCACCTCCAGGCCGCGAATCATCTCGGCGAAAACTTCGAGCGCCAGCTTGATGGTGTCCACGGAATCGAAGAGCGGTTCCTTGTCCTCCTGCAAGTCGCGATTGTAGGTCATGGGCAGACCCTTGAGCGTGGTGAGCAGGCTCATTAGATTGCCTACGAGTCGACCGGATTTACCGCGTGTGAGTTCGGCGACATCGGGATTCTTTTTCTGCGGCATCAGGCTGGAGCCGGTGGTGTGTGCATCGCTCAAGGTGATGAAACCAAACTCCGCGCTGGCCCAGAGAATGATGTCTTCGCTAAGGCGCGAGAGATGCACGCCGGTGAGCGCGATGACGAAAAGCAGTTCGGCGATGAAGTCGCGGTCGCTTACTGCGTCCATTGAGTTCTGCGAGACACCATCGAAGCCAAGCTCCTTGGCGACAAAGGAGCGGTCCACAATGATGGTCGAGCCGGCGATTGCGCCGGAGCCGAGAGGGAGCACGTTGAGCCGCTTGCGCGTGTCCGCGAACCGGTCAGTGTCACGCGCAAGCATTTCCACATAGGCCAGCAAGTGATGGGCGAACAAGACGGGTTGCGCGCGTTGCAGGTGGGTGTAGCCAGGCATCACGATTTGCTCGTGATGCGAGGCGCATTCCACCAGGCTGCGCTGCAGGTCGCGAGCCAGCTTGACGACAGAATCAATTTCATCACGGCACCAGAGCCGGGTGTCGGTGGCGACCTGATCGTTGCGACTGCGCGCGGTGTGCAGCTTGGCGCCTGGTGCGCCAATCCGCCGGGTGAGGGCGGACTCGATGTTCATGTGCACGTCCTCAAGCTCCTCGCGCCAGATGAATTTGCCAGCATCTATGTCCGCCTTGATTTCGAGCAGGCCCTTTTCGATCGCCTGGAATTCCTTGGCGGTGAGGATGCCGGCTTTGGTCAGCGCTTTGGCGTGGGCGATGGATCCCCAGATGTCATGGGCGTAGAGCCTGTGATCGAAGGACATGGACTCCCCGTAGCGCTGCACGAGGGCACTGGTGGGTTTGGTGAAACGGCCTTTCCACATGGGAGGCGCGGAACTTAGCTGGAAAAACTGAAATTACAAAATACAAACGCTGTCCTCCCAAGGTCATAAAAACGTGATGATCCAAAAAATGATTCTGCGATGCCATGCATTGCAGAGGTGTTGTTGTCCAGAAATCGGCAAGCTTGCACAAGGTGTGAGTCCCCTGGCAATACTGGAAATAAACCGTATTGAAAAACGAGGTCGACCGATTGGCGTCTTGACCGCGTGGCGGCATGCCGCGCGTCGGCGCGCCATCTGGGGCAATCGTGTTTTTGCGGAGACAGGAGTGGCTGCGATGCGGGCTGATGAACTCGAGGGAGAAGAAGGATGAGCTGTTTCCCCGATACATCTTTTCTCTGCGCCCTGTATCGGACTCAGGTCAATTCCCCAAGGGCTGATCAATACATGGCCAGCCTCACTGGCACTCTGCGAGTGTCTAGCCTGCTTTTGCTGGAGTTTCGTCAGTCCGTGCGCCTGCAGATCCGGCTGCATCTCAACGACCGGAACACAAGCTTTCCTGAGGCTGAAGGGCGGCAGATGCTGAATGACTTCCAAATTGATTTGGGGGCTGAAGCTTTGAGCGGTGCGCATACCTTGACTGTTGGCCACCGTCTAACCGATATTCTGCACGTCGCCACAGCTCTGCATCTGGGAGTTGGCAAGTTCCTCACCTTCAACAGAAATCAGAAAAAACTCGCCGAGGCTGAAGGGCTTGTGGTGCCAATATGACAGAATCATATAGGGGATAAAATGCGAGGAACACACTATACTGCGTTGTTGCACGATTACTGGCTCGGTCGGGGAGAGGTGAGAGCATTTTCAAAAAAGACATAGCCGCATCTCGTAAGAGTGCGGGAAGAAGCCACGGCAGCCAGTGAAGTCTGCCTATTTCCCGCGTTTTCGCTTCGCGGCTGCGGGGAGAGTTTCCATATTCCCGGCGTTCTTATGAACGCGGCTACGCACGCGGCCACGAAATTATTTAAACCGCGCCAGTGCCGCGACGAGTTGCTTGCGCCTGGCTCCACTGGCGGCGGCGATCTTCTCTTCGCGCTGCGACCAGTAGCCGTAGCAGACCCGGTTAACAATCTTGCGATGGCGGCGGAGGAACACGCGGCAAAACCGCCTCTGGTTTGCCCCGAGACAATGCCGGGTTCTTCACTACAATGTCCGACGCGCACAGTTGCCTTCGAGAGCGCCCTTCTGTCCGAGCCGCGCCCCTGAGAAGAAATTTTTACGCGAGTGGCGAATTGCGGAACCAGGGCCAATTTCTTTGCTCCTTTCAGGAGCAAAGAGCGCAAGACGAGATGGTGCCGTTGTCCATTTGCACAAGAACTCTACGCCATCATCATTTTCTGTTCTCGTATTTCTTCTCACTCACGATCCGATCATGATCATAAACACGCTCCATGTAGGGCTGGCCGTCTTCAGTCCATTCGCGATTAATGCCCGTTCGTTCGCCGTCCCTAAACTCGGTCTCAGCGAGCGGCTTCCCGTTTGCATGCCATTCTTTCACCGTGCCGTGGAACTTGCCCTTCCGGCAGGGATACTCGGCCTTGGGCTTGCCGTCTTTGTATGTTTCCTTGGCGATGCCAGTGAAAGGCGTGCTGGTGCCGGGCTCAGTAAGAATGCCACCTTGATACCCAAGTTGCTTGTAGGAAAGTTCCTTCGGCTTCCCGCAGGAACTCAGGCAGAGCGCTGCGGCCAGTGAAGTGATAATGACAAGGCGCGAGATCATGGTATTTGCTCCGGGAGTTTGTTGGAAGATGAAAGTGCGGCAAGGGAGGAGTCGCGAGACACTTGGGCAAGACTTTCATCGATCCAGCCACAACGCGCCGCAGCCCGATGCACCAGAGAATGAAAATAGCGTGTGCATAATAAATTCCAATACCGCGGTCGACTGCAACGCACGCGTACCAGCCGAACTCCACCCTCGTGATATTCTGTCACGGTTGTGATGAAGGCGGTCTTGCCTGATGCACTCAGCTTGAAATCCCATTCGTTCCCCGGCCCGACGACAGGAACACAGGCCGTGCCCGCATCCGCGCAAATTTCGTTCAAGGCGGCGATGAAGACTGCGTCATCTTCACCGGCACGATTCCTGAATGACCAGTCCCGGCTTCCGAAACGACCGGGCAGTCTTGCATCTGTAGCAAGGGCGTCTCGCCCTTGTTCCGGCAAGGGCGAGACGCCCTTGCTACAACATTTTGGCCAGGCGTGCAGTGCGATCATCCCCCGCAGACGCGCCCAATCGCGCACCAGCGGCTGCATCCAGCAGAGCAGTGCCAGCAACAATCCGCCGCGCCACGATTGCAACTTGCGGTTGCGGCTTCGCTGATATGCCGTGCGGGCTGCTGCGATGACCGTGCCGACCAGCAACAGAGCGGTCAGAACAAACAACGATTGGAAAATAATACCCGCAACAAGAAGCGCGAGCATCACTAGCACACACGGCAGTCCGGAGAACCAATCCGACCATCGGCGCGAATGCGATTGATAGATCGCAGGGAACAGCGCCGATCCACCGGGACCGAAATCAATTAGCTTTCCCGCGAGATCGTCCGACTGCGCATGGCCGTAGATGGCACCGCGCCAGCGCGCACCACCGATCCACGCGAAACGCTCCTGCCAGTGCTTGATCAATTGCGCCTCGGCAAAACCATAGCCACACTGCTGTCGGAGATACGCAGCCACGGTTGCGCGGCGGTGATGCCAGACGACGGCCGAAGGAACGAAGAAAAGCTTGCCGCCGGCGTCCTGCAAACGCCAGCACACATCGACGTCGTCACCAGCGGCGGTAAACACCTCGCGGAATCCGCCGATCGCTTCCAGGGCGGACTTCCGGATAGCAAGATTGCAGCCGGGTAGATGCTCGGCCTCCCGGTCGCTCGCCAGCACATGAGTCGGCGCTCCAGGGGCAGCGGCAACGACAGCCTCGGTGCGGGTGCGGGGAGACGGCGCAAGATTGGGCCCGCCCGCAGCAGCGCAGCTCGCATCATCGAAAGCCGTAGCCAGGTTAAGCAACCAGTCCTCGTCGGGTGCGCAGTCATCGTCGGTGAATGCAACGATCTGGCCCTGTGCGAGCCGGGCTCCAAAATTGCGCGCAGCACTGAGTCCAGCATGATCCTGGCGGTGATATTTCGCGAACGGAAATTCCCGCGTGATCTCCGGCGTCGCATCCGTGGATCCGTCGTCGATCACAAGCACTTCAAAATGCGGGTGCGACTGCCGGGCGAGCGCGGCGAGACATTCGCGAAGGGTCGCCGCGCCGTTGCGAGTGCAAACGATGGTGGAGAGAACAAAAGGATGAAGGATGAAGGATGAAGGATGAAAATCAGGCAAGGTCGCGCAGGCCTGCTTCAGTTTTCGGTCGCGGGTGACGATGCCGAAGTCCCAGCCGGTCACGTCCGCACCGCCGCGATGCCATTCGTCGGTGTAGCTGAACCAGAAATTTCCCGCGGCACCCGTTTGGTGAAGCTCCGTCATTTCCCAGCGCCTCGCCTCCGCCTGTGCGGATTCGCCGTGTTGTTTGGTATCGAGGCCGAACTCCGTGATGACCAGCGGCCTGTCTCCGGCGATTATTAGCAAATGACGGACGTATTGCGCGAAGTCATCGCGTCGTTCGAGAAACACATTGAACGCCACAAAGTCCGCGTTGCGCGGAGCAAGATATTCTGTGGACGGATAGTTCGCATAAGCCACGGGAAGTCGTGGCGCTTCGACTTTGGCCGCCGCGATGAGCTTCTCCAGAAAAGACTGCACGCGCTGCGGCCCCATCCAGCGCACCAGGGCTTTGTCGATCTCATTGCCAATCAGCAAACCGGCGACGCCGGGCTCGTGCGCCAGCCGTCTCGCCACTTGCGACACGCGCGCGATTGCATCACGCCGGGTAGAATTATCAGCGAGAAAATCGACGTGCTGCGTCCACGGCACGCCTGCAAGCAATTGCAGGCCAGACGAGGCACAGGCCATTAGAACTTCGTCTGAGGGCAGCTCGTAGACACGGACCACATTGTATCCGAGCGATGCGATGTGGGCAAAGTCGATCCGGAGCTGATTATCTTCCGGCCACGGCTCGCCACGTGAGTTGGGTTTGAACGGGCCATAGGTGGTGCCGTTCCAGAATAGCTTCGCACCGGCTCCATCGCGAAACCATATGTCAGTTGCGGCGCACACGCTTCCCGCGCCAGGAGACGCTTGCGTGCTGATAGCTCCGTTGGATGACATGCGGCGGGAAGGGGTCGAGTCCGAAAATATAGACTCGCAAACCCGCCCGCGCATTCGGGAACTCAGGGCAGAGCCCGCTTACAACTTGCAACACACCGTCTGCTCCAGGCGCTGAACGCCACGGCGGATGCGCGCCTTGACGGTGCCCAGCGGCTCTTGCAGACGCTCGGCGATTTCGCTCTGGGTCAGGCCATTGAAATACGCGAGCTGGATTGCCTCCCGCTGCTCGGGTGAAAGTTCCATGACCGCCTTTTGTAGCGTGCGATCTCTTTCGCTGGAAATCACCACGTCGCTAGTGTCTTCACCGAATTCGGGCTGCAAGGGCTTGGTCTCATGCTCGAAATCGTGGTTGAGCCTGGATCGACGCTGCTTGGAGCGGATGCGATCGATGGCTCGGTTGCGCGCCATGGTCAGAATCCAAGTAAGTGGTTTGCCCTTGGCTTCTTCATAAAGATGCGCCTTCTGCCAGATCTGCATCAAGACTTCCTGCATGATGTCCTCGGTATCCTGATGATCGTTCAAAACACGATGGATCGTCGAATAAAGCAGACCACTGAATTTTTTGAAAAGCTCCTGAAAGGCGGCCACGTCACGATGGCCGACACGCTGAAGCATGATGATGTCCGCTGCTTGATCACCGGTCAGAGCCACAGGCTCCTGTGTAGCAGTCAGGGTTTGCCGAGTTGGTTTACGAGAAGACTGAGTTAGTTGAGCATTCATAATTAATGCCATTTAATCTCATTAAGGGCTATTTGTCTATATTAATTTATCATTGTCTATTACTTGTCTATATTTTTAAGCCAAGGCCAACGCCTTACGATGAGTCGATTCGGATAAAGTATTTTAAATCAGGAGATCATTGAGGGTGGTTTTATAATCATGTTGCCGTTAACTCCGGTTATGGCAATGGTTTGAAGAAATACTTTGAGACCATGCGCACTGCTTGCCCTGATTTTCTGGAGATGTTTTTGGCGCGGTTCCAGCAAACTGCATCTCCTCACGGGAAAGTGATGTTGGCTTGAGTTTGGCCGCTGTCTTTGTATGGTCAGGCCATCAATACCAGCGTGACGAGCATCCTCTATGACACGAAGGGCCAGACGATCGAAATCCTGTGCGCTTCACCGATAAACCGCGCAGGTCATGGCCCGGCGCTGATTTCGGACCGATTGGAAAGCAGCGAGCAGAAAGCCCGGTGATCATGACATCTCCAGCAACCATCCTCATTGTCGACGACGAGAAGCACACCCGCGACGGACTGCGGCTCTCGCTCGAGGACGAGTTCGATGTCTACGTCGCGGGAAACCTCGCGGAGGCCCTGGAGTTCCTGCGTAACGACCAGATCGATGTCATGCTCACCGATCTGCGGCTTGCTGGAGAAAGCGGAATGGACCTCATCGATCAGGCGCTGCAACTTCCCCGTCCGCCCCTCTGCATCATGATGACCGCGTATGGCGGCGTGGACACCGCTGTGGATGCGATGAAACGCGGCGCGTATGATTTTGTCACCAAGCCGCTCAATCTCGACGAAGTGGAAATTCTCATCAAGCGTGCGCTGAAGGGGCGCACGCTGGAAAAGGAAAACGTCGAGCTAAAAAAACAGGTAGAGCGCAAATACGACGTCGAAGGCATCCTCGGGCAGAGTGAAGTCATGAAACCGGTGATCGAGGTCATTGAGCAGGTCGCGCCGACGCGAGCCACTGTTTTGATCGAAGGCGAGAGCGGCACCGGCAAGGAGCTCGTCGCCCGGGCCATCCACAACCTCAGCGGACGCCCGAAGGCCAAACTGGTCACGGTGCACTGCGCCGCACTCTCGCCCACGGTCCTGGAAAGCGAGCTCTTCGGCCACGAAAAAGGATCGTTCACCGGCGCCAGCGACAAGCGCATCGGACGTTTCGAACTGGCGGACGGCGGCACCTTGTTCCTTGACGAGATCGGCGAAATAGATGCCAGCGTGCAGGTGAAGCTCCTGCGCGCGCTGGGAGAACAGATCATCGAGCGCGTCGGCGGCAGCAAACCCATCCAGGTTGACGTGCGCGTGGTCGCCGCGACGAACAAGGATCTTGCGAAGTTGGTGCAAGAAGGAAAGTTTCGCGAGGATCTCTTCTGGCGCTTGCGCGTGGTGCAAATCAAACTGCCGACACTGCGAGAGCGCAAGGGCGACATCCCCTTGCTGGCGGAAGCATTTTTGCGCGAACTCGCGGAACTGAACCGCAAGCCCTGCAAACCGCTCAGCGAGGATGCCTTGCATGCCCTGCTGGCCTACGACTGGCCGGGAAATGTCCGCGAACTCCGCACTGCACTGGAACACGGGGTCGTCATGTGCAACGCCGCGCGCGTGAGCCAGAAGCACCTGCCACCCTACCTCACTGGCGGGACGGGGATTTTGCTCCAGAAAAAGTCAGTCGGAAATGGCAGTGGTGCCTCAACCAGTTCGTTTGCCGATTTGAATTTGGAAAAAATGGAGCGGGCCATGATTGATGCCGCGCTGCAGCGCACCCATGACAACCGCACCGAGGCCGCGGAATTGCTCGGGCTGAGCCGACGCACGCTCCAGCGCAAGCTCCGCGAATTGGGGCGCGTGAAGCGCACCGTCAAATAATCACCCTCGAAAAACACGCTGGTATTCGACGGGCGTTCCGTTACCCTCCTCTTATTAAGATGGACGGATCATCAGTGTCGCTAGAAAAAAATACGCTCACGCGGCTGACACGCGCATTCGTCTGGGTGGCGGTGCCGGCGCT
Source organism: Verrucomicrobiota bacterium (assembly GCA_009885695.1). Lineage (GTDB taxonomy): Bacteria > Verrucomicrobiota > Verrucomicrobiia > Verrucomicrobiales > Verrucomicrobiaceae > VFKE01. The sequence continues at coordinate 17,993 of VFKE01000080.1, forward strand.
GTTGTTCGTCCAATTGTTCGTGACATTTCGTGGACTATCGAGCCCGCTGGGAATGGAGCGGGCGCAAGTCGCGCGCGAACTCGCGCGCGGCAACGGATTTCACACACTGACCGTGCGCCCTTACGAGTGGCGGCAACTGCTTGACCACGGGAAACCGGCGTCGCCACTGGACATGCAGGATACATACACCCCACCGTTGCAGGCCCTGGTGCTGGTCCCCGTATTCAAGGCGTTCGAGCCGTTTTGGCCGTTCAATGAGAGTGCTGACATCAGGGAGAACAACAAAAGCATCTACTTCATGGATCGTGTCGTGGCGGCCGTGGGATTGCTCTTCTTTATCGCAGCGGCTGGAGTGGCCTGGCTCACGGCGCGGCATTTGTTTGATGTCACGATAGCGGGCTGGATGTTTGTCACGCTGCTCGCTTGCCAGTTTCTTTGGGATGTGGCGCGCGGTGGACTTCCTCAGATGATGATCCTGTTCTTTTTTACCATCGCGCTTCACCAGTTCATGCTGGCCCTTCAGCGAAGGGCAAGCGGTGGTGCCACCGCCGGACATGCGCTGGTCATGGGATTGATGGGGGTGCTGATTGTCCTGTCTCATTGGATGGGATTTTGGCTGGTTCTCGGGCTGACTTGCGTAGCGGCGTGGCAGTTGCGACCACGAACCCTGTCCGTGCTGCTTGTACTCGGGCCTGCACTGCTGGCGCTCGTCGCATGGGGCATGAGGAATCAAGCGCTGTGTGGCGACATCTTCGGCGGCGTCAAAGCCACCCTGCAAGCCATGCTGGCCTATGCTTCGGACTCCTGGTTGCTGCGCGACTTCAGCGGCAACAGTCCGCCCGCAGCGGCAGACTTCGTGGCGCGAAAGGTAATGACAAATTTTACTCTGCAGGTCCAGGATTTTTATATGCATTGCGGCGCAGTGTTGCCAGCCGCATTGTTCTTCATCGCGCTATTCCATCCGTTCCGCCGCGCGGAAGTGCGTGCGTTTGGATGGAGCCTTGCCGTCATCTGGCTCTTCGCTGCGCTCGGCATGTCGCTTGCGGGTCTGCCGCTGAAGGAAAAGGACGTGAATCAAATTCACTCGCTGTTTATTCCGGCCATGACAACATTCGGATTCGCCTTCCTCGCCGTGCTCTGGGGTCGGATGGGGATCACTCACGCCCGCGCGAGTTGGTGGTCGCGCCACGGACTGGCTGGGGCCGCATTTACGGTCAGCGCGCTGCCCATGATCACCGCCTTGCCTGCGGAGTTGATGCTGGGTCTTGGCAACAAGGGCGAGTTTGTCCACTGGCCGCCCTACTTGCCGCGACAGATTCACAAAGTCGCCGCCTATACGGGGAAAACCGAACTCATTTTCACGGACATGCCCTGGGCCGTGGCTTGGTATGCGGACCGCACCGCCGTCTGGTTGCCCATGGATCGCAAGCAGTTCGATGAAATGCGCTCTCTTGCGGAAAAGCAAAATGTGTCTGTTGCAGGCTTTCTCATGACGCCAGAATCATTGCGGGTGGAGCGAGTTGCTGATGTCTTCAACGGCGAGTATCGCGAGTGGGCCCGGCTCGCCTTTCGTGGGATTGGCGCCGGCTTCGGCACCGACATCATGGCACAGTCGGATTTTCCCTATCGTGAATTCATTCCCTTGGCTGGACAGCCAGGGAGCGAACCGGGCCGATTCGTCGCCGAGATGGCTTTCATGTCCGACCGCAAACGTTGGGAGACAGTTCCTGACAACGCGGCGGATAAAAAGCAGGCTGATGCTGCTCCTTCCAGGCAACCCGATCCAGTCAAGCCTTAGCAGCCTGTTGAAAAAGTAACTCGGCCATCCTGGCTGAGTGTGCGACAGGGTTCCAGCCTGTCGTTTCTCCTACGCATCAGACCAGAGGCCTGATCAACATCACAGGCTGGTGCGCAGCCGCGAAGCGAACCCCGTGTTACCTCGTTTTTTAACAGGCTGTTAGCAGTCCGATGAAAAATGGCAGTTACCCCTTCCCACCAATCCTGACGGAAATTTGACTTATCAACGAACGGTTGGCGACCGTTTTGTTAAATATGACCGGGTGACTCAATGACCGGCCCTGCGCCGATGATCTAACCAAGGGTAGTGCGCACACGCTGCGCCGTCGCAGCCCACGGAGCATCATCCATCACAGGCACCGCGTTTTTTTCCAGCTCGCTCCCCTGCTCCGGCAGCTTCACCCAACTTCGGCAGCCGCCGTAGCCGCGTTCATACGGAAAACTCCACGGGGCAGGCAGGGCGGAGACGCGCACCAGCGCGACGTGCAGGCAGCTTTCCTCGTTCCAGGCGAAGCGCTCGCGCACAACTTCCTCCGTCCAGATGTGCAGCGGCTCGAGCGCGGCGACTTGGTCCCAGTCAGTGATGCGCCAGACGCCGTGGAGTTGGGCGAAGCATCGCACGCTGACGCTGCTGCGTTCTTCATCGCGCGGAACTGTCACTTCGTCGGCATTGAGCGGGGTCCAGCGGAGTTGTGCGGCCTGATTGTGAAAACCGGTGGGGAAAAGCCAGAAGGCGTTGTGTTGAAAATGAAAGCCTCCCCTGCCCTCGTGGATGCCGCCCTTGCGCAGGATGATGGTTTGGACGCCCTGGCCGAGCGCTTCGCAAACGAAGGCCCATTCTTTGAAACCGGTGGGTGGGGTCGCGAGGATGGACATTGCTGTCTGTGGCATCGGGAGGGGCAAGGGGCAAGGTTCTTGGTTCATCGTTCTTGGTTCTTGGTTTATTCTGAAAAAACGCAGTGACGAGTTTTAGACAGTTGCGAAGCCGCGAAGCGAATTAACAAGATTAACAGGAAGGGGTTAGAAGTGAATTGCATCGTCGAAGCCAACGTAGCAAGGGCGTCTCGCCCTTGTCATAGTCGCGGCAACGGCGGGACGCCCTTGTTACATACGTTCGCGTTGTTTCAACCGGGTTTGAGCTTCCTCTTGCTATTCAAGACATCTATGGAACTTTAACTGCCCTTTTTTCAAACCGGGGATTTCAGCATGGAAAAGAAACCGTTCCCCGAACTGGGCCTCTCGCCCGAACTTTTGAAGGCCGTGGCGGCACTGGGCTTTGATCAGCCCGCACCCATCCAGGCTCAAGCCATCCCACCGGCGCTCGAAGGCCGGGACGTGGTCGGCCAGTCGCAAACCGGCTCCGGTAAAACGATGGCTTTTGCCATTCCTGTTGTGCAGTTGATCGATGCCAAGGAACGTGGCGTCCGCGCCCTCATCATGTGCCCCACGCGCGAGCTGGCCATGCAGGTTTGCGAGGAGGTCAGCAAGCTGGCGGCGCACAAACCGGGCATTCGGGCGGTGCCGATTTACGGCGGCGCGACTTATGACCGGCAGATTCGCGGCTTGCAGAGCGGCGCGCAGATCGTGGTCGGAACTCCGGGGCGAATTCTCGATTTCATCGAGCGCGGCGTGCTCCGGCTCGATGGTTTGAAAATGCTGGTGTTCGATGAGGCGGATGAAATGCTCGACATGGGATTCCGCGAAGACATCGACATCCTGATGAAAGCGGTTCCGCCGGAACGGCAGACGCTGTTTTTCTCCGCGACGATCGACGGTCCCATCCGCAGACTGGTGGAAAGTTACACGCGTGAGCCGGCGATCATCACTGTAGAGCACAAGGCGATGACCGTGCCTACGGTGGAGCAATGCTACTACGAAGTTCAGGGCCGCTCGAAGCTCGAGGCGCTCTGCCGCATCCTCGACATGGAGAATCCGCGACTGGCCATCGTGTTCGGGAACACGAAGCGCGCGGTGGACGATGTGACCGATGCCCTGCTGGCGCGCGGCTACAGCGCCGACCGTTTGCATGGCGACATCAGTCAGATGTTGCGTGACCGCGTGATGAAGAATTTTCGCAGCGGCGCCATCGAGGTGCTGGTCGCCACGGATGTGGCTGCTCGTGGACTTGATGTGGATAACGTGGATCTGGTGGTCAATCTCGACCTGCCCTACGATGAAGAAGATTATGTTCACCGTGTTGGCCGCACTGGTCGCGCTGGCCGCAGTGGCAAGGCGGTGAGCCTGGTGGGCGGCCGTGAGATTTTTCTGCTTCAGCGCATTCAGCGTTTCGCCAAGGTGAAAGTGGATCGAGCCAAGCTACCGACGCGCGAGGAAGTGGACGGCAAGCGTGTGGACAGTCACTTTGAAAAGTTGCAAGGCACGCTCGACAAGGGCGAGTTCAAATCGCATGAGGCCACCGTGCAGCGCCTGCTCGATGCGGGCCACAGCAGCACGGACATCGCCAGCGCGCTGATTCATCTTTGGATGGAAGATTCCTCACGCGAGAGCCAGGAGATTCCCGAAGATCGCCCCCGGCCTGAGCGTGGTGCGCCGCGGCCAAGACGCGATGATCAATTCGAAGGCGCCGGCGGAGGTCGCTCCAGCACTGGCGGTGGCGGCGGCGGTGAGCGTGCGCCGCGTCCTTCGTTTGGTGGTCTGGAATTTAAGAGACTCTTTCTCAACATCGGCGCGATGGACCAAGCCACGCCGCGCGAAATTTCCGGAGCGATTTATCGTTCCGCGGAACTGCCTCCTGGCACGCTGGGCAAAATCGAGATTTTTGAAAAGTGCAGCTACGTCGGCGTGCCTGCGGAGTTTGTGGACAAGGTCATTGATTCCATCTCGCAGACGAATTTCCGCGGCCGGCAGTTGCGGATGGATGTCGCCGAACGTCAGGAATTCAACGAACAGCCGCGACGCAGCTTTGGGCCACCGCGCGGCACTCAGGGTGGCGGACAAGGTGGTGGTCAGGGCGGCGGCGGCTTTGGTTTCCGTCGTCCGTATGCCGGTGGTGGCGGAGGCGGCAACCGCAGTGGCGGACGGAGCTTCGGCAAATCAAAGCCCGAACCCAGCGGCTTTTTTGGCGAGGACTGGGAGTGAGGGCGCTGCGAATGTTAATTCGTCCTCGTCATCGTTTTTTTGATTTTTACTCAGCGCCAAGCTTCCGTGGACGAGTAAGAAAACGAGGACGATAAAAAGTCTCATTGCCGCCATGCGCTCCAGATCATGCCTGTGCCGCCGGCGACGAAAAGCAGGGGAAACCAGATCGTGTAGAGGCCGGCTTTGGTCGCGTGCTCCAGCACGGCGAAGTCCGGTTGCACGGGATTCACAAAACATTCTGCTTCCCGGCCCGGCGGATATTTTGCGCAGAGCCGTTCCATCTTTTCTTTTTCGGAGCTCGGCCCATCCACCCGGCGGATGTGATCGCCGGTGTGCGTGCCACCGGCGAAGACGTAACGGTAGCGGACGCTGGCGCGGTGAGCGAGCGGGGAGCGAGGCGATGGATGTTCGCTTAAAACCTGGGAGCTGAGAATGAGACAGGGCGTTGGCGTCCATCGACGCGTCTCCTGAGCGCGGATGTAGCTGACCCAGAGAAAAACGGTGAACGCCAACCCGGGAATGACCAGCCCGAGGCCGAGCAAGGTTCGCAGGAGACGGGCACTGGACGTGTTGCCGGGCATGTCGGAGACGATGTATCCCACCAATAAACATTCAATATATTTGAAGGATTTCCCTTCCATCGTCTGCGCATTTTTCCACGTTTTCTTGCCAATTCATTTTTTCCAATTCATGATCTCGGCGGTGCGTAAACCCGTGCGATAGCGTCATTTAGAATCGGAAATATGCCACCCACCGCCCCAGGCTGTCAGGAGCCTCCTGCGGGCAACACACCGCGGCGGCTTAGCAGCCTGTTGAAAAACAGGGTAACACAGGCTTCCAGCCTGTCCGTCGATCAGGCCTCTGGCCTGATGCGCAGGAGAAACGACAGGCTGGTGCGCAGCCGAGAAGCGAACCCCGTCATACACTCAGCCAGGATGGCCGAGTTATTTTTTCAACAGGCTGTTAGGGTGCGCGGTTGAGTTCTGGGAGTAACGGGGGTTGCTGCGCGCGGGTTATTGAGTCACAATTAGCGTCCGAAACAATGAGTGCATCCAGACCATCTGAGCCCGGAGAATCATCGAGAATCGCAGGCGATCCAGACAAGGGCATCAGTCTGCGCACCATGATGGTCCTGGTTTTCGCTGCGATTGCAGTCAGCCTTCTATTGAGTCCCGCATAATAGGATGACATCAAGGCCACAAAGTAGCTTGAGAGTAGCACGCGGAGATGATGCTGGGACGTCGGCGCATGCGGCGCAGCGCGGCGGTTGCCTCCATGCTCAACTGCCAGCACTCCCGCACGATGAGGTTGGCAATCTGATGGCACTTGAGGTGGCCCCAGAGGTATTCCACCGGGTTGAGTTCTGGAGCGTAAGCCGGCAGCCTTTCGACGAGCACTCGTCCACGGGTGCTGGCAATATATTGGGCGACCAACCTGCTGCGGTGGATGGGCGCTCCATCCCAAATGATCAGAAGCTTTCCCGGGATATGACGTTGCAAGTGCTTGAGGAACTCCACGACCTGGGCGCTCTTGATGGAGCCCTTGTGGATTTGAAACAAACAGCGCCACAGGGCCAGCGCCCCAATGACCGAGAGGCTCTTCCAATTGAAGGTTTCTTGAAGGACGGGGGTCTGGCCCACGGGCGACCAGGTCCGGGTGGGGCGTGTGCTCAGGCCCGCATCGTCAATGAAAACGATGGTGCGACGCTGGCGGCTGGCTTTTTTTTATGTTCGGCCATTCCACCCGCTTCCAGCGCGAGATCTTCTTCTCGTTGCGCTCGATCGCGCGGCGCGTGGGCCGCTGGCAACTGAAGCCCAGTGCGCCGAGCAACTTCCACACATGGCCCGGATGATACCTCACCCCTGTCAAATCCCGGATCAGCAGCGCCACGCGCGGGCAGGTCCACAACTCGGTGCGGTAACCCTGCGCCCCGGGTCCCTCCAGCAACGCGTCGCACACCTGCTCGATTTGCGAGGTGCTGAATTTTGCCTTGGGACCCGTCGGCCCCTTGCTGGCCAGGGCCTCCAGCCCGCCGGAATCCCAAGTTTGCTTCCAGCGGTAGGCCACCTGCCGGGCCACCTCCATGCGTCGCGCCACTTCGGCAGGGGCGACGCCCTTTTCAAACAGTCTGGCAGCGCGCTTGCGCCGCCGCTCCATCTCAAGATGATTTCGTTTGATGCTCATCTGCCGAGCATAACATAACTTCAACATTTGTCACCCTATTATGCGGGCCTCAATAGTAGTGTGTCCCTTGGTAGTGTCCTAAGTTCTGGCTGCGGCCCGTCGCGCTTGCAACCAACCACGGGTTCCGATCTGCCGAGCTGATCGATCTCCAGCGTCTCGTGGAAGAACATTGCGGAACCCTGATTCAAGCCTATACTCAGTTCCATGGTGAACGTTGACGCCACCACCCAAGTCCATCGCGCCATCGGCATTCGCTGCTGGGTCGAGGGTCGCCGCATCTGGCTCGAACTTGACGACCAGCGCATGGTCAGCTTCCCCGCCGCACGCTACCCGCTGCTGGCCGATGCACCCCAGGAATTGCTGGAGAAAATCCGGCTTCGAGTCCAGGGCCGCGCCCTCCGCTGGGAGGAACTGGATGAAGACATCTGGGTGGACGATGCAGCGCATGGCCGTTTCCCGCGACCGCACGTCACGGTTTGAGTGGCAACCTCCACTTCGACGCAGAACGTGACCTTAACCTCAAAGTCACCTTGTCAGCCCCTGCGGCATGTCGTATTTTGAAACAGAATATTCAGTTATGAGCCAGCTTATTACCACCCTGCCCGACAGCGTCCTCCTGCATGAGGGCGACCAGCTCGACCTGCGCGTGATCCTTCATCGCGGCGCCATGCAGGTAACAAAGGTGCTCCGCCATGAACCTGCCCCGTCGGTCACAACACCTGTGCGATCAAAACTCGGCGACTGGGGCCGCAAGTGGGCTGGCACGCTCAAGCTGGCTGAGGGCGGCACACGGAACGATCTTCGGATGCAGTTCTACCGTGAAAAATACGGCCTCTGACCCGCACCGACGATGCGCGTCTTTCTCGACACGAATCTGCTTATTGACGTGCTGGAACTACGCCAGCCATTTTGCGCGACCAGCCAGGAGGTGCTTGACCGGTGCGATGCTCTGGGAGCCGACGTCTTCATCGCATGGCACGGGCTGGCCACCGCCTACTACATCCACAGCCGTTCTGTAGGTGAAGAGAGGGCGCAGGAGGCCATGACTGAAATCCTTGATGCCGCAGTGGTTGCCACCGTTGGCGACGCCGAGGCGCATCGCGCGATCGAGCTTGGATTTGCCGACTTTGAAGATGCGATGCAGACCGCCGCCGCCGAAGCCTGTGCCGCGGACGTGCTGGTCACACGCGATCCCAAAGGCTTCGCTCAAAGTCCGCTCATCGTCCTTTCGCCAGAGGACTTCTTGCTACAGCACACCCGACCCGCCTGACCGCAACGTCACTGCACGCTTTCGCCGAAAGCTGCCGCGAGTTCCAGCCGGCGTTCGGTTTCTTCGGGATAATGAATCCGCATCCGGTCGTAGATTCCGGCCCACTGGGCGTCGCAGGGAAAGAGTTCTCCGCACCCTCAGGAAGAGAAAATACTTGCTATTCATAACCGCTTTCAGTGCTTGCAGGGATTTGATTCCAACTGTCCTATGCAAAGCCAGCCATGCCGGAAGATTGGAAGCGCGAAGAAGTCGAGGCCGTCATCACGGACTACTTTGACATGCTCGCGATGGAGTTGCGTGGTGAAGATTTCAACAAAGCGGAGCATAACCGGACGCTGCAAAAGATCCTCACCACGCGCTCACGGGGCGCTATTGAGAAGAAGCACCAAAACATCAGCGCAGTGTTGCTCGAACTTGGCTACCCATACATTGATGGCTATAAACCGCTGTGGAACTATCAGGCGATTCTCGGAAGCGTCGTCGAAGAACGCTTGTCGCAAGCTGAATTGCTGAATCAAACGGTGTCGTCAGTGGTTGAGCAGAAAGTTGAAACTAACCCGGCGGTTGAGGACATTCTCTCCATCCTTGTCGCACCACCCGTCAGAGATGAAGATCGTCCGCGGCTGTATGATACGGCGCAATTCACACCACGCATGATCCGGCGAAATTACCTTGAGATTGAGGCGCGCAATCATTCCTTGGGACAAGCTGGCGAACAGTTCGTGCTGCGTTTTGAACATGAGCGTTTATGGCGGGCGGGTGAGCGCAGGCTTGCTGAACGCATCGAACATGTCTCAACCACGAAGGGCGATGGCATGGGCTATGACGTCTCATCATTTGAAACTTCAGGTGAGCCTCGCTTGATCGAGGTGAAGACGACCAGCTTCGGCCCGCTGACACCGTTTTTCGCTTCACGAAACGAAGTCGCCGCATCGGAGTTTCATGCACCAGCTTTCCAGCTTTATCGTCTCTTCAACTTCCGGGAGAAGCCAAAGCTTTATACGCTGGCGGGTTCACTGCGTAGCTCCTGTATTCTTGAGCCGGTGAGTTATTCGGCTGTGCCGGATTGAGCATCAGCATTCCGTTGCGCCATGAGCCGCCTGAGACACGCGGACTACTTCTTCACCAGCGCCTTGCTTATCTTCCCGTCATCGAATGACTCGTGAAAGCCAATCTTCCGTTTTGGCGGGGCGGGAGGTTCGGGCGGCGGATTCAGAATCTCCATGAGACGCTGGAGGACTTCGACGATGGCGGTCTCGTGAACGTCCAGACGGCTGGTGAGTTTGGCTTCGAGCTTCTTTAACTGCCGGGCGAGTTCCCGGGTGCCAGTGAGCATCTCGCGCATCTTGAGGAACGCGCGCACTACGAACACGCTCATGCCCACGGCTTCTTCGCTGTTAAGAAGATTGGCAGCCATGAGCGCGCCGTGCTCCGTGTAGGCCTGCGGTAATACGTGCGAGAATCGGAGTCGTCTGAGGTGGTCACAGTTTGTGACCACCTCCTTCTTTTCTCCTGCAGTGAGCACGAAGACGAAGTCGTCAGGGAATCGTGCAGCGTTGCGTTTCACAGCCTGGTTCAGGGCTTTGGTCACGACGCCATAGATGGCTGCAAGATCACTGTCGAGAATCACCTTCAGGCCGCGAACCGTGAGGATGCGTTGGTTAATATCGCGGACGGGAACAGGGCGAAGCTTCACGGGATTAGTTTTTTGGCATGTTGATATTGCTACCCGGGACCATGCAAATCGGATAGCTTCTCACACGGCGGTCAATCCGGTCAAGCGGTGCGAGTGACGATTGCGCTTTCATAGGTTTTGGCCAAGCCACTGAATTTTTATCTCTTTCGCCAGCGCCTTAAACTCCGGATCGCCGGTGACGAGTTCTGCTTTTTTCTCCTTGGCAAGGGCGGCGGCGAAGGCATCGGCGAGGCTCATCTTGTGGCTGGCCTTGTAAATCGCGGCCTGCCGGGCGATTTTCAAATCATCGGCGACGCCCACGATCTCGATGGGCAGGGTGGCGATCTGTGCGGCGGTTTGTTCCGCCACGGCGCGGCCTCCGGCTCGTTCCATCGTGTAATAGACTTCCGCCCAGTTGATGACGCTGAGATAAAGACGGTGCTTCTGCTGCGCGGCCCGGTGGATCAACTCCTCCACGGCATCCGCCGCTGGCTCGTCCTCGAAGAACGCGATGAGCGACCAACTGTCGAGAACTTTGGAAGGCATGATTTGAGAGGTGGGATTTATTTTTGAAGCGGACAGGTGCGAAGCCGCGAAGCGAATGTCCGCGCTCCCTTTGTTACAGCTCCCTTTCGCGTTTGCGGTCTTCCATCAGCGCCTTCATGACGCCCTTGCCCTTGAGCGAGCCGCGCAGGCTGCGAATATAAGCGCGGGTGATGGGCTTCAGCAGGATGCCCTCCGGCGTGGCGGTGACGGAGGCCTTGGTGCCCTCCTCAATACCGAACTCCTGACGGAGCCAGCGGGGAATGACGAGCTGTCCCTTGGCGGAAAAGGACACGGTATCGGATTTTGTTGCCTGAACCATACCTGAAGACTACTCAGCTTAAAAAGTAAGACAAGATAATATTGTAGGAATTTTTTAAATAGTTGTCTTCAGGGTGCGCGGTCAGCATTGGGGCGTTACAAAATGCCCAGCCTTCTTGGCGGCGACACCTGCAGGAGTGCAAAGAGAGTGCAAAGTGTCTGTCCCTAACCCGACTTGGCGGACTCGACCTGAAAAACAGCTATTTTCGGGCGTTCATGGCGCTGGAACCCTTGATTTTCCAAGGGACATTTTCCTAAACGGCTTGTAGTGCAGACCTTGCACCTTCTCATTGATGGCTATCTTCAGCGG
>VFKE01000123.1 GCA_009885695.1 Verrucomicrobiota bacterium
CGGGAAGCAGCCACGGCAGCCAACGAAGTATGCCTATTTCCCGCGTTTTCGCTTCGCGGCTGCGCAACACGAACGCGGCGGCGCAGCCGCATCTCTTCGTAGCCGCATCTCGTAAGAGTGCGGGAAGATGCCGCGGCCTCCAGCGAAGCCTGCCTATTCCCCGCGTTTTCGCTTCGCAGCTGCGCAACACGAACGCGGCTGCGAAATTATTTAAACCGCTCTAATCTTGTCAATTTTTCCCGTTGAAAGGACTGGACTTTCCGCATCTGCTTGGGAGTTTGCCGAACAATCATGAAAAATAAAATGCTCCGCCCGATGCTGGCCGCCGGTCTGCTCGTTCTGACCGCGCAACCCACTGCCACTGCCGCCGACACGTCGGCTGGCCAACCACGCCCCTCCCATCCGCCGGGCGACAGCGACCCGCGGACGTGGCGCGCCTTGTTCGATTCGAATTTGACGCAGTGGGAGATCTGGATTGGCGTGCCGCATGCCAGTGTGGTGTTGCCGGGTGTGCCGGCGAATGCCGATGGCAAAAAAAGACAGCCACTCGGATTAAACAACGATCCGTTGAAAGTCTTTACCACGACGCAGGAAGATGGCGAAACGCTGCTGGTCATCAACGGCCAGATTTATGGCGGGCTGACAACCAAGGAATCATTTGGCAATTTTCATTTACGGACGCAGTTCAAGTGGGGGGAGAAGAAATGGGAGCCGCGCCTCAACAAACCCAGAGATAATGGCATCCTTTACCACTGCACCGGCCCGCAAGGGGCGTATGAGCACGTGTGGAAACGGAGCCTGGAATTCCAGGTGCAGGAAAAGGACATGGGCGATTATTATGGTGTTGCCGGCACCGTGGCCTACATGCCAGCGAAGCGTGTGCTGAAGAGATGGTTCTACGATCCCACCGGACCGATGATCCGATTTGCCCCGGGTGCAGACGGGCCGGGAATTCACGCGGCACATCTGGAGGGTGATTTTGAAAAGCCCAACGGCGAATGGAACACGCTGGAAGTCTACACGCTGGGCCGCACCGGGGTTCACGTTGTCAACGGTCACGTGGTGCTGGTTTTGCAGAATACGGCTAACCTGGCCGAAGGGAATCAGGAAGAGCCATTGAGCGCCGGCCAGCTTCAGATTCAATCCGAAGGCGCAGATTGTTATTACCGCCGCCTGGAGATAAAGCCGATCACACAGTTTCCCGACTTTATCCAACGCGCATTGCCGGCTGCTCCGAAATAATAGAGATGCGCCGGCGCGTCTGGCGAAAGATTGTAATCCGCCCCCCCGTTATTCCGTCATGAATAACGCAATTCTAATGCCGGGGCATCATATCCTTTCACCCATATGACACGCAAGAAATCCCCGGGCAAGTCTGTTGCCGGCATCGCATTGTCCGCTGCATTCGCCCTGGCTGCCATGCCGCTGTCCGCAGCCGGCACCGCCTTCCGGGTCGCGGCGGCTCAGGTGGATATCACGCCGAAGAACGGAACGCCGATGGCAGGTTTTTACAAGTTCAGGGCTGTGGATGGTGTGATGGACCCTATTTATGCGAAGTCCATCGTGGTGGAACAGAATGGCGAGCATGCCGTGATGGTGGTTCTGGATCTCTGCTTCACCACGCGACCCATGGTTACGGCGGCGAGAAAGGCGATAGAGGAACAATGCGGCATCGCGGGAGATCGTGTGATGATTTCCGCGACTCACACACACAGCGGGCCGCAGTTGCCGCGCGGATCGCTGATGGATGACATCACCAAGGTGACCACGCCACCCGGCATGGCCTATATCAAAGAGTTGCCGGCCTTGATCGCTCAATCCGTGAGCGAGGCGAAGGCCAAACTCAAGCCCGCAAAGCCTGCTGCGGCGATTGGCAAAGCGGACGGCATCAGCTTCAATCGCCGTGTGCTGCGCAATGGTTCAAAGGAGGCGATCTGGCTGCCCTTGAAGATCGATCCAGCCATCGAACGCCCGGCGGGACCAATCGATCCTGATGTGGGTGTGCTGGTGTTTCAGGGCCATGCGGACGGGGCTGAACCCATCGCGGCTTGGTTGAACTTCGCCATGCATCCGGTTTCCGTCGACGCCGGTTTGAAGATTTCGGCGGACTATCCCGGCGTGTTTACCAGGCTCGTGCGCGAGCGGCACGGTCCCGGCATGATCGCGGTGTTCGCGAACGGCTGCTGCGGGAACCTCGGTCACGGCGACTACCTCAGCGGCAAAAAGCGCAGCACCCTGGAGCTAGGCACCGCGCTCGCTGATGCCACGACGGTCGCATGGCCAAACTTGAAGTCGCTGAAGACCACCGTTCCACGGGTGCGTTCCGCGCAGGTCACGCTGCAACGCCGCACCTTCAGCGAGGCAGATATCGCGAGGGCCAAAGACATCGTCAGTCGCATGATGACGGAAAACTTGGGCACCGTGACCATGGCGGAGGCGGTCTGCATCCTTGAGACGGTGGGCAAGCAAAGCATGCCTCTCGTGGCCGAGGTGCAGGTCATCGCATTCAGTGATGAACTCGCCATCGTCGCGCTGCCGGGCGAGATTTTTGTCGAGCTGGGTCTCGCGTTGAAGAAAGCATCGCCCTTTAAATACACCTTCATCGCCGAACTGGCGAATGGCAGCATCGGCTACGTGCCGGATCGCGACGCGTATCCGCAGGGCAATTATGAAGTGGTCAGCGCGCGCTGCGAGGCCGGGTCGGGGGAAAAGCTGATCGAGGTTGCATTGAAACTTCTGAACGAGATGGCAAAACCATAGCGTTTTAAAAAAGACGCAGCCGCATCTCGTAAGAGTGCGGGAAGATGCCACGACCGCCAGCTAAGCCTGCCTACTTCCCGCGTTTTCGCTTCGCGGCTGCGGGGAGGGCTGCCATATTTCCCGCGTTCTTACGAACGCGGCTACGAGGGGCTACGAGGGGCTACGAACGCAGCTGCGAAATTATTTATACCGCTCTATAGCATCACAGCCGACTGCCCGCTCACAACAGCCGGACTGTTTTAGCACCCTGATTTTTCTGGTTAGTGCCTCCGCGCTCGGAATAAGTTATGATGTAAATAAGTGTAAGAACCCATCCAGGCGGACGTTATAGCAGTCCATGAAAATACCAAGATTGTTTTGTAGCGCGATAACACCTGTCAATCGAGCCTTGTTCCTCGGACTTACGCTCGCGCTCGGCGGTAATTCTTTGGCCGTTGATGGGCCGGAGAACAGGCCCGCGCCGCCCCCCCGGACCACGGCAGCGACGAACGAGGCAGCGTCGATTCAACCTACGGAGGCAAACGTCCCCTACGGCGAACACAAGCAGCAGGTGCTTGATTTCTATCGGGCGAAATCCGAGAAGCCGACGCCACTGGTGGTCAACATTCACGGTGGTGGCTGGATGATGGGCGACAAGCGAGGAGTCAATCCCAAGCGACTTCTCGACGCGGGCATCTCGGTCGTCTCGATCAACTACCGCCATATCTCTGCGGCGCACAGGGTCGTGCCGCCGGTGAAGGTCCCGCTGTATGATGCGGCGCGCGCGGTGCAGTTCGTACGCAGCAAGGCGAAGGAGTGGAACATCGACAAGGCCCGCATCGGTGCGACCGGCGGCAGCGCGGGTGCCTGTTCGTCACTCTGGCTCGCGTTTCACGACGATCTTGCCGATCCGAAAAGCGACGACCCGGTCGCTCGTGAATCCACGCGCCTCTGGTGCGTCGCGGCGGTCCGCGCGCAGACCACGCTTGATCCCAAACAGATGCTGGAATGGACGCCGAACAGTATCTACGGCGCGCATGCGTTCGGCAGGGCGCCGGAGATCAGAAGTTTCAAAGACTTCGTGGCGGCCCGGGAGAAATTCCTGCCTTGGATCGGGGAGTATTCGCCGTATGCGCTCGTCACCGCAGACGATCCGCCAGTTTATCTGATGTACGATGGTCCACCCGCGATCGGTCAGAAGCAGAAGGACCCGACGCACACGGCGAATTTTGGTGTGAAGTTGCAGGAGCGCTGCAAGGAGATGGGAGTTCCGTGCGAGCTGTATTATCCCGGCGCTCCCGAAGTGAAGCACACGTCGGTGCGGGCTTACCTCATTGGGCAGTTGAAGGCCGCACCGGCAGCGCAGAAGTG
Organism: Verrucomicrobiota bacterium; assembly: GCA_009885695.1. Taxonomy (GTDB): domain Bacteria; phylum Verrucomicrobiota; class Verrucomicrobiia; order Verrucomicrobiales; family Verrucomicrobiaceae; genus VFKE01. The sequence goes on from VFKE01000123.1 coordinate 4,111, forward strand.
AGGGGATGACACAAAAAAACAAATCGACTTCAGGAAATGATGCCGGGAATTGCTGACTGGCTTGTGGGCGCAGCTCACTCTTGCCTAGAGCGGTGTAAATAATTTCGCAGCCGCGTTCGTAGCCGCGTTCGTAAGAACGCGGGAAATATGGAAGCTCTCCCCGCAGCCGCGAAACGAAAATGCGGGAAGTAGGCATGCTTCGTTGGCTGCCATAGTTTCTTCCCGCACTCTCACGAGATGCGGCTACGAAGAGATGCGGCTGCGCCGCCGCGTTCACAGCCCCTCGCAGCCGCGTTCGTAAGAACGCGGGAAATATGGAAGCTCTCCCCGCCGTCACGAAGCGAAAATGCGGGAAGTAGGCATGCTTCGTTGGCTGCCATAGTTTCTTCCCGCACTCTCACGAGATGCGGCTCCGTCTCAGGATAACACGGGTCGCAATAATAAAAATCATCCCCTGGCATCACCTCCGCAATGCCAGGGGGGATTTCGACGCAACTTACGCGCCGGCTACTGGGTTTGCTCGAGGAGGTAGATGGGACTGACGAGGCCGCCCAAGTTCAACTCCGGCAGCGGAATATGGCGCACCATGACGGTGATTTGGTTGTCTTCGCCGGGCTTTAAGTGGCCGGTGACATCGATCGTCGCCCCGACGAATGCTTCCACTTCGGTTGGGTTGACCTTGGCCCCGTTGACATAGAGCGACACTTTCCGGTCAGCCTTGGCGAAGTGGAGCAAGAGATTCGGCGAACACTTCGGAGCCTTGAAAGACGTTCGATACCACATCTCGCCAAAGTATTCCGGCATCCCCTGGGCGTTGCGGGTGTCCGTATAGGTCTTGATGGTCTTCCATGCCGCGTCACTGAATTTCGCGTCGAACGGGTTTCCCGTGGCGCCCGACTTCTCGATCTCCTCCTTGGTCGCGGTCTTCCATTCGTCCGGCAGAACCCCAATCGGTTTGCGGGGCAGGCCCTGCTTCGGGTGAATGGCCCCGTATGCGGTCCAGGTGTTCTTTCCGATAAAACGCTGGAGATATGTGTCTGCGTATTTGTTCACATTCTTGCTCGCGATGGATTCTTTCACGAACTGCTGCCATTTCGTGAGAGTGTCAGCCGTGCCATCGATGTCCCCGCGGTTCAATGCGTCATACCACGAACGCCAGAAGTTGGCGCGAGTGAGTCCACGCCGGGCGAGATTCACCCGGTAAGCGTCGCCTTTGGAATCCTTGACAAGACGTTCCGCCTCCGAAATGTAGCCGTCGAGGGTCTTCAGCCTTTCGGGCGTGTAAACGTGGTGAAGGGCGTGAATCGAACCGGTATCCGTCTTGAGATTGATGAATGCCGCATCCACCTCCATCCAGTATTTCTCCATGGCCGCAGCCGCTGGACCGTAGGCCTTGTCCCAGTAGTCGGCCATGATTTCCCAGGGATCGAGACGCGGATCGTATGAGAGCCGGATCGAAAGATAGAGGTGCGGCGCATAGATTTCCCAGTCGTTAAAGGACTCAAGGCTCGCGCCGATGAAGCCGCGCTTGAAAAGATAAGGCAGGTCGTGAGCCCAGGTCGATATCTTCGAGTAGGGCGTCATGACCTCGGCCAGGTTGTAATTGTAGGTGCGAAGCCCCATCGAGGTGGCGCGTTCGCTCCAGCCGTCGATGACCCGTTTCAACTCCTGGATGGACGACGAGTTCGGGTGGCCGATCGGATGGTATCGGCTATACCGGATCGGCGCGATCCAGACACACAAGGCAGGGGAGAGTTTCGCGAGTTCGGGCTTGGTCGGCGGCATTGTGTAGTCGGAATAGGCGTAGAAGCCACAAAGGATTGCAGGGTTCAGCTTGTAGAGCGTAGCCGCCACTTCATTGGCCATGCCCAAGAACCGATCCGTCATCGAGACACGGCCTGAGGATATGTCGATGATGTCCAGGTTGTCGTATTTCTTCGCCTCCGGACTGAAATCCTCGCGATGATCGTCGGGAGGCGACAGCGAAATGCTTTTCTTTCCTTGCTGGCTCGTCTTCAAGCCCCATTCGATGAACTTTTTGCGCACCTCCGGGTTGCCTAGATTGTACCACGGCCCGTCAATGCGTTTGCCGCTTTCGTCCATGCGGAACCAATCAGGGTGATCCTTAAAGTCCTGTTTGCCGAGGAATGACCAACTATGGTTCATCGGTATGCCCGTTCCGCCTTCCCCGTTCCAGAGTTTCCACTGCTGATTTTGGAATGCTCCCTCGGGCCCCCAGATACGCCGGGATATAAAGCCCGGGGTTTCCTTGAATTCACCCTGGCGCACTTTCAGGGTCTTCAAGTCCGGATACACCCGGCCCCACTCGGTGTCGGCGAACCAGCGGCACCCGAATTCCTCCTCGAGGAAACGTCCCACCGCGCGCATCGTCGCGGAACTGGACTGGCCGGCGATAAACACATTCTTGCCGTCGCACTTCACGCGCAGCCCCTCGTTCGAGCGGCTCTCGATGTCTGATAACTTGAGCCCGGCATCCAGGGCCGGCTTGCCCACGTAGATGCTGACGCGCCCTGCCACCGGCTGGTCCACGATGGGAAGCTCGGCACCACTCATGCGCTTGACCCAGTCCTGAAGCAATTTGCCCGCCGCCATTTCTTCCACGCAGACGATAACCGCCGCCGCCTGTCCGTTGTCCACGATGGTTGCCGCAGGCCCCTTGGGGGTGGCCCTCTCCTTGTTGCGGGCTTGCACCTTGGCCAGCAATTCCGCGCGCCTTTCCGGTGATGCCGTAAACTCGTCATTCGCGCCTGCGATCGGAACCGTGGCGACCACCGACAGGGTAAGGCAAAGCGCCAGTGTCAGGTATCGTATTTTGTTTTTCATGTGATGGGAATGGATTGTCATTGGTTTTTTTCTGGATCGTTTTGAGGGGGGTGAGGACTGCGCCCATTCAATCGCTATTCCGTGTTCCCCGCTGCCTTGGTGTTCGCCCCGAGTATCACAATGCTGATCGCGTCCTTATTCAGGCGTGCAGCCTGGTTGTTGATAATCTGATTACGGTCGCTTCTACCGGTCTCCCGAATGCCGTGGAGTTGCGTCGGAATCTTCTGATCGTCGCCACAACGGTTACCCTCGACCAGACTGTCCTTGGTGTCCGAGAGGAGGATCCCCGGATACGCGCCGGGCTTGGAGCGGGAGTTGTTCAGGCATACATTGTTGATGACGGAGTTATTCTTGCCATCCGTATTTTTGTAACCATTCATGTGGATGCCCGCTTTGCCATTATCCACGCAGGTGTTTCCGATGCAGGTATTCAACGTGTCACCCGCACAACCCAGGTCGCCGATGCCGCTTCCGGAGTTGCCGCTGAAAATGCTTTTGCTGACGGTGATCTTCCGCACTCCCAGGCAGAAGAACAGCCCGTCGCCTTTGTTGCCGCGGGCGATATTCTCCGTAAATACAGAGTCGTGGATCTTAGTTCCGGGATGGAATCCATGCCCGGCACACTTGGTGACGGTGCAACCGGTGACCAGCACATCGGACCCTCCCTGCACGCTGATGCCGTCAGATGGCCAACCGGTCACGGATACATTACGGATGAGGACTCGATCGCACTTTTCCAACTCGATGGCCGAAAAGGTGAAATCCACCCTCCGCTGCTGCCTGCCTGCAACGGGTGAAGTGTGGTCGATAGCCAGGTTCTCGATGGCCACGTTGGTCTGCCCCCTGGCGAAGATGGCCGGGTGGATACCCAGGACAACTGGGTGAATCAAGCGCGAATACCGGCACACGGTGGGTGTCTCTAGGATAATACGGTCACCCTGGATGTCTTTGACGAACGTGTGGGTGGAGTGCCATGAGCTTCCTTCCGGGTATGGGGAGGTAATGCCGATTGCCTGGCCGACACGGAAAGGAGGGCCTTTACCGGCACGGATGACGACCTCACCTGCTCCCTTTGGCGCTTCCACCGCCAGCTGACCTCCGGGGACGCCTTCCTTGCGCAGCACGGTGGACTCGCCGCTGCCTCGCAGGGTGATGTTGTTCCGGAGAATCAGTGGCCGATGCAAGGGGAAAACGCCCGGCGGGATCAGGACGATACCACCTTCCGGGCCGGCGGCGTCGATGGCGGCTTGCAGTCCGCAGTCAAGCGCTGCCAGGTTCACATAATCGGCGGCATTGATGGTCTTCTTGGCAACCGTGGGCTGCGGCTGGGGCACCGCTGCCGGTTCGTTGGCAAGCGCCAGGCAACTCAGCGCCGACAGGTTCAGGCAAAGCGCCAGGGTCATGGAACGTATTTTGTTTTTCATGTGATGGGAATGGATTGTCATTGGTTTTCTGGATCCGAGTTTTTGTAGGGCAAGACTGCACGGAAACGAGGTTCACTCGCTGAGCGCCGTCAACAATTCCTTCCGCGCAGCCCGCAAGGTCTCGACGCTGTCACGCCGAGGCCCAGTGACCTCTTTGGATTTCGCGGAATGCCTGCCTGGCGCTTTGCCGATCCGCTCCGCCGCCTTGGCGTCCCGCGCGGCCAGCGTGACGAGCAATTCGTGATCCTGCAGCCCCTCGAGCATCGCCTCCGACCGGATGGAATCCAGCACCCCGCCCGGCTTGGGATACACCAGCCATTCGTCGCCCGGCCGAAGTTTCCACCTGCCTTGGAGCGGATCCTTCCGACCTATCCACCAATTATACCCCCAATGTAAATAGCCGGTGGTCTTAGTCTGGAAATTCACCCAATGCAGCAACCGGGGATGGGTCAGGGGTCCTTGGATAAAGCGATTCAAGGGACTGGGGGCTATACAGGTGTAGAACCACAGCTCTTTGTCTTTCGCACGCTCACGCTCCGCCACGGCCTTCGGCGTGAAACCCGCGCCGTAGAGCGGCACCATGATGTCAACCGATTCAAAAACCTTCTCCGTCGAGATCGCGTCGA
>VFKE01000070.1 GCA_009885695.1 Verrucomicrobiota bacterium
CGCGGACTGCCCAACTTCCAAAACTTCCGCATCCGAATCCTCTTCTATTGCGGAAAACTCGACATGCTGCCAGCTTGAAACGAATCACACCCAAATTCCCACAGAGCCACATTTATGACATGATACCGTGGGTTGAAACCCACGGCTACCATCCGATGTCGCTACGCGACGAAGACACAAAATCAACTCAGAACAAATCAGGAGTCACGCTCCGGAGTTACCTCCGGCAACTGCAACGGCCCATGCTTCGCTCTTGCGCGCAGGGCGTTGATCACTCGCAGCACACCGGGCAGACGGATCATCCATAATTCCAGCCGGCGCTTGCCGGGGAAGTTCAGCATCATGATGCCGATGATAATGGTCAGCAGGCCCTGTCCGGGCAGAAAGATCATGGCGACACCACCGGCGAAGAGCAACACGCCAACAACATTCTTTAAAATGAGTCCGGCCCATCGGATGATGGGATGCCGCCCCCCCAGTGTTTGGTCCTGGTCGCGATGGGGCATGAAGTAATCCTCACCCATGCGCACGCACAGGATGGGAATCAGAATGAGTGATCCGACGAAGGTCAGAGCGGACAAGCCGACGAGCAAGGCTAGGATTTCCCTATGATGAGTGAGATATTCGAACACGCAATCCACGGTTGCGAGGGCGATGCCAGGGGCAAGGCTTAGTTGCGCGCGGCTCAGTCATTGTAGGCGTTTTCGCCGTGGTCGGCGAGGTCGAGTCCCTCATCCTCCTGTTGTGGTTTCACTCGAAGGCCGATGGTGGCGCCGATGAGCTTGAGCAGGACAAAGCTGACGACGCCCGAGAGGATGATCGTGTAAAGCGCGGCGAGAAACTGGGTGCGAAGCTGCTGGCCGATCGCGAAATCGCCGAGGCCGCCGGCGAATGACTTCGATCCAAAAACGGCGAGCAGGATGGTGCCGACGAATCCGCCGACGCCATGGACTCCGAAGACATCGAGCGAGTCGTCATACTTGAAGAGGGCTTTGAGTTTCGCGCAGGCGAACCAGCAGAGTGCGGCGGCAACAGCACCGATGCACACGGCACCCATGGGACCTACGGTGCCAGAGGCGGGCGTAATGGCGGCAAGCCCAGCGATGGACCCGGTGGCAATGCCGAGCGCACTGGGCTTTCCGTTGCGGAGCCACTCGATGCCAGCCCAGACGATCGACGCTGTGCAGGCGGAGAGATGAGTGACCACCACCGTCATGGCTGCTGCACCATTCGCATGGAGCTGGCTGCCGCCGTTGAAGCCGAACCATCCCACCCAGAGCATGCCCGCGCCCGTGATGGTGAGGGGCAGGTTGTGCGGGAGGAAAGGAGTGCCGGGGAACCCCTTGCGCGGACCGACCACGATACAGGCCACCAGGGCGGCGACGCCTGCGGTGATGTGCACCACGATGCCGCCCGCGAGATCAATCACGCCGGTGAGCCCGAGGAAGGCTCCGGCCTTGTGCCAGACGCCGTAGCAGCACGGCACGTAGACGAGCAGGCTCCAGAGAATGCTAAACACCATGATGGCGGAGAATTTCATCCGCTCCGCAAAAGCCCCGATGAAAAGCCCGGGTGTGATCATGAAAAACATCATCTGGTAGGCAAAGTGCAGCAGCTCCGGGATCGCGGGGCAGTCGGCGCGCGTCGAGTCCGGTGTCACTCCGTTGAGGAACATTTTCTGGAAATTGCCCATGAAGCCGCCCTCACCGGAAAATGAGAGCGAATAACCGCACACGAACCAGACGAGGCTCATGATGCAGGTCAGGGCGAAGCACTGCATGAAAATCGAGAGCGCGTTCCGCGATTTCACCAGGCCGGCATAAAACAAGGAGAGACCCGGTATCATCATAAAGAGCACCAGTGCCGTGGAGGTCAGCATCCAGGCGGTGTCCCCGGAGTTGATGGTTGAGTCGCCGTCCGCCGCGTGAGCGGGAGTGGACGAGAGAGCCAATATCAGGAGAAGAAGCAGCGGCAGGAGCAAGTTGCGGGAGTTGATCATAGTGAGGACGTGGTTGGACGAGTCTCGTTTCAATGCAAAAATATGCATTTGGCAAGCATGATTTAACCTAAAAACGGAGCTGAAAGTGAATAGTCGATAGCTAGAGCGGTTAAAATAATTTCGTAGCGCGTTCGTAAGAACGCGGGAAATAGGGATTGAGGTGGCTGCCGTGGCTTCTTCCCGCACTCTTACGAGATGAGGCCACGTCTATTTTAAACTCAATGAGGCTCACCAGCCCCCCAAAGGGCGTCACCGGCTTGAGCGTGGTGTGAAGTTGGACTTGGCGGGAAGTGAAAACGGGGTTGATAATCCCCTGCATCGTTTGGTGCATGGCTGTGAGTGCTTGTTAGTTCGCACTC
>VFKE01000064.1 GCA_009885695.1 Verrucomicrobiota bacterium
GAACTCAGGCTGACTTGGAAAACAACCTTGTGCAGCACATGCGAATGCTCAGTAAATCTCCCGAACGCGCAGCCTCATATTTCCAAGCAGAGCTTATACGTTATGCGGCAGCAGCATGATGGCAGCAGCATGATGGCAGCATCATGATGGCAGCATCATGATGGCAGCAGCATGATGAATGTCACTACAATTTATTGCCTGGTTAATAGTGCGCGAAGTTGCGAAAGCCGCGTGCAGCGGCTTTGAGTTGCTGGATGCGGCTGTTGAACCCTTCACTCAAGGCGTTGGTGATGCGGTGGATAAAGTAGTTGAGCAGGCCTTCGCTGTGGCGCTCGATGGTGGCTGCGACCTTCTTCATCTCCGGCAGGTGCGTGCGTTTGACTTTGCGCAGCCAGTCTTTGAGGAACTGGCGTGCGGCCTGCACTCCGGGCTGATTCCAAAACTCGCTAAAGAGCTCCTTGTAGGCCCAGGCACGCCCGCTCTTGAGGTTGATTTGCAGCAGCGCTTCGAAACTCGTGGATTGCTCCTGGCTGAAGTTCTGCGGGTTGTAGAGAAAGAGATAGCGGGTGCCTTTGAGTGTGTCGTCCTCCTGTGCGGTGAGTTCCTTATGCTCGGCGTGCCGCGTGCGGTCCACCGCCTCCCCGAGGTGCTTGGCGACATGGAACTTGTCGAACACGATGCGTGCCTGCGGGGCTTCGATGCGCGTGGCGCTCTGGTAGCCTGCGCTCATGTCCATCGCGGCGGCCTCCACGCGTCCGCGCACCGGCTCGGGGAGTTGCTGCCAGAGTTCGCGCGCTCTCTGAGTATCGCGCCCTGGCACCACTTCGAGCACTCGCGCCTGGTCCAGGTCGCACATCACCGAGATGTAGTCGTGCCCCTTGCCGAAATTCTTTTCATCCAGACCAACTCTGCGCACCTCATCGACGCTGCGCCGTGCCAGGCCGCGCGCCACCGCGCGATCCACGATGCCATGCAAACTCTTCCAGTTCAAATCAAGCAGGCCGGCAGCGGCTTTGATGCTGGCCGTGGCCTGCAATAGCACAATGGCAAAGGCCTCAAAGGCCAGTGTGAAGCGGCTGTGCGCCCCGGCCCAAGGCCGTTCACTGTCTTGACCCCGTGTTCGGGACAACTCACTCGCGGCAGGCTGGCCACCAGAAGCGTTTCAAACCCCATCGCATCACGGTGGCGCCAGCTGCGTGCCGGGGCATGGTCGTGAAGCCAGCAGCCACGCGAACATTCCGGACAATCGAAATTCGCCTGCGGCTCTTCGGCTAGATGAATCTCCAGGCGCTTCGCGCTGAGTTGCAACTCCACATGCCCCACCACCCAAGGGCGTTTCAATCCCAGCATCGCTGCATAATGCTGATTCAACTCATCGCCGCCGTGCTCTTCTTGTGCTTCCATCAACACTCTTTGCACCACTCTATTCACTGCCGCCTGCCACTATTTTCGGACAAGAACCATTTACAGAGAGGCATTCTAAACTTGTGATAATTGTTGTCAGAAACGACAAGAAGCTGACACTTCTTTTAGAAACAAATTCCAATTTAAGATCTTCCGGCGGGAAAGTTGAAATGAAACAGACAGGGGCCGAAATAATGATGGGCACACTTGATTTGACTGTTTTACGGAAGAACAAATCGAGTTTGAATACAAAAAATTAGAAGAAGCTCATGTCCAGCATAAGAACCTTAACCCGACTTAACGGACTGGAGGGGTTGATGGCGCGACTTTATCTCACCGTGGCCGCGCCACCATCAGGCAGGTGCTTTTCGCATCCATCAAATAGCCGATTCCAAAATTCATCGGTCTGGCCTGGTTGGCCGGATTGGCGTAGGCGGCGGCTAGATCGGGCTGCTCGTATTGCTTGAAGATGTCGACTGCGTTCAGGTAGTTTCCGTACAGGCTGAGGCGGAGTCCCTGGTCGTGGATTTTTTGATAGGGCACGCCGCTGGGATCTTGCACGATGCCGCAGGTCTGGGTGAGGAGATGATTGCGGACGTTGGAGAAGTATCCTTCGTGCATGAGATACGAGGCGCTTTTAACGAGCGCGGCCGGTTTGCCGAGGCTGGCAACAAATTGCAGAAACGGGCCATTGGGCGCGAGCGAACCGTTGGAGAGATCCTGGCTGAAGTAGAAGATGCGTTTGGGTCCGCCCGGTCCGCGCACGCGAATGAGAAAGCCGGGGACGGTGCTCTGCGAGGCAGCGAAGACTATTGGATTGCCGTTGCCATCCAGGCGGACGGCGTCCACCGACTCAATGGCATGACCAGTGCGCGCGAGGAAAACCATGAAGACGGGCAGCACGCCCCGGAATCGCGTGGCTTGAAGATCCTGCCTCATGTCCTTGGTGATGAAGTAGCTGAAATGAAGAATGCTGCTCAACGAATTCACCAGTCCCTCCAATCCAGAACTGACATCTCCGAGCGAGAGAGAATTCCAGGCTGGCAGTGGCTCGCACGGTTCCAGGCCGCAGAGCACATAAGTCTCCGCCTTCGGATAAAAAAGCTGGGCGAAGAGAAAATCAGGGCCGCTGAATGGATAGAAGACCGCCTTGGCCGAGCGCAGGTCTCCAATTTCGGAGCGCGCCCAAGAGTTGACGGGTGAGCCGTGCTGGGACGCGAAATCCGACCACACGCCGTTGAGTTGCGCGCTGTGCTTTTTCCAGGCCTCAGTCGCACGAAGCACGGCGAAAACATCGTGTCCTTTTTCGGAGGGAAGTCCGGCAAGGAAGCGCGCGGAATCGTTGAGCTCGGCGGATTCCTGCGGGATGTTCAGCGCTGTCTGGGTGGGGAACAGTGCTTCCGAGCCTGCCGGTTCCGCGCGCAGGATTTGTGTGCCATGCGGAGATTGAGGCGGCGAGCTGCACTGAACCGCGAGCAGGGCGGGCAGGATCGCGAGGATGAGGCGGATGGCGGTGGATGAGCGCATTTTCGGCGGCCATGCTAGCAAGGAATGCGCCTTTGAGAAGAAGGAAGACAAAAGAAATGCGCAGCTGCTGTGCCAGTGCTACGAATCGCGATGCCTGCCGATCAACCGCACCGCATTTCACTGACGGCCGCTACCGCCATCGTGGTGGCCAGCATGGTGGGCACCGGAGTTTTCACCAGCCTCGGATTTCAACTCGGCGACATCCCATCAGGTTTTCCCATCATGCTGCTGTGGATCGTGGGCGGGGTGACCGCGCTGTGCGGTGCGCTGTGCTATGCGGAGCTGGTGGCGATGATGCCGCGTTCCGGTGGCGAGTATCATCTGCTTGGCCGTGTGTTTCACCCTCTCGTGGGTTTTCTTGCGGGATGGGTTTCAGTGACGGCGGGATTCCCGGCAACGGCGGCGCTGATGTCGATGGGTTTTGGAGCTTATGTGCACGGCATCTGGCCGCAGATCAACGAAGTGTACGCCGCGCTCACGGTGTTGCTGGCCTTCACGGCACTGAGGCTGGCCGGAGCGAAAACTCTTGAGCGTTTTCACATCACGCTCACGGTGCTCAAGGTGGTGTTGATCACCGGGTTCATCGGTGGCGCACTGTTTGTCGCGAAGGAAGACTGGAGCCTTCTAAAGCCGAAGACGGGTGATGCGGGACGCATTTTTAGCGGGAGTTTCGCCACATCGCTTTTCTGGGTCATGTTTGCATACTCAGGCTGGAATGGCGCTGCTTACATCGCCGGGGAAATGCACCGCCCGCAACGCAACGTCCCGCTGGCACTCATGCTCGGCACGTTCATCGTGATGCTTCTCTATGTGGGCTTGAATGGTGTGATGCTCACGGCTGGCGACTGGAGTACCATGACCAACTCGCCGAAGGTCGCACTGGACGCGGCCAAGCACATCTTCGGCGAATATGGCGGCATGTGGATGGGCGCCCTCATTGCATTTGGCCTGCTTTCCTCAGTCAACGCCATGCTCTGGAGCGGATCCTCCACGCTCTCCGTCGTCGGCCAGGATTCGCGCGCGCTGTGCTGGCTTGACGCCCGTGATCGACGCGGCGAACTCGTTGGCGCGGTGCTTTTCATGGCGGTTCTTGCTGTAATCTTGATCTTCACAGGATCGTTCAGTTCGGTTCTCCAATACATCCAGGCGCTCTTGGAACTGAGCGCGACAGCGACGGTCGCCTGCGTGATCGTGCTTCGCATAAAAAAACCTGACGCGCCCCGTCCCTTCCGGGTTCCGTTCTACCCGCTGCCGCCCCTGCTTTTCATTTGCGTGTCCGCATGGATGCTCTGGTCGCAATATCAGATGCATAAAATGCAGACCCTCTGGGGGCTTGCGACTTTGGTCATTGGTGCGCTGCTCTACTTGCCTGGCGTAAAAATGCGCCAGGAGGAAGTTGCACCTCTTGACGTTAAGGATCTTTGTTGAAACCGTTTATTGGCCATGTTCGAATTGATTTCTGAACTCTTTATGATGGTATGAAACTTCGCCTCCAATCTTTTCTTTGCGCCTTTACCGGCATCGCGCACCTGTTCAAAACTCAAACTCATGCCCGGTGGCATGTCATCGCGTCGGTGCTCGTCTTGTTCGCCGGCTATTATGGCAATCTCCAGCGTTTTGAATGGCTGGCGCTGCTGCTGGCCATGGCCCTGGTCTGGACTACCGAGGCGTGCAATACCGCCATTGAACTTGCCTGCGACGCCATCACTTGTGAACAGAATCCGCTGGTCGGTCGCGCGAAAGATGTCGTTGCCGGTGCGGTTCTGCTGGCGGCAATTTTTGCAACTTTGATTGCGGTGTTGGTATTTGCGCCCCGGTTGACTGGACTCCATCTATAAAATTTCATGCCGGACTGGATTCACGATCTCACTTCGCGGCTCGGTGCTTCATGTGTCAGCATCGAAGAGCCAGCGCTGGCCGAGCACAGCGGCGACAAATGGTTTGCCTCTCATCCACCGGACGTGGTCGTGTTCCCGGAGAGCACCGCACAGGTCAGCGCGCTGCTGCGATTCGCCAGCGAACGAAAAATCCCCGTCACGACTCGTGGCGCGGGCGTGGGCTATGTGGGCGGCTGCGTGCCGCTGCACGGCGGCATCGCGCTGTCGATGCGGCGCATGAACCGCATTCTGGAAATCAACGAAGCCGACGGCGTGGCCATCGTGCAGCCGGGCGTCATCACCGGTAATCTGCAGGATGCCGTGAAGGAGCGCGGCTGGTTTTATCCGCCCGATCCCGCCAGCCTGCGCGAGTGCAGCCTGGGCGGTAACATCGCCACCAATGCTGGCGGACCGCGCTGCATGAAATACGGCGTGACGCGACATTACGTCCTCGGATTGGAGGTTGTGCTGGCTGACGGCACCGTTCTTCGCGCCGGTGGACGCTGCCACAAAAACAAGACCGGCTTCGATCTCCTCGGTCTCTTCGTGGGCAGTGAAGGCATGCTTGGCGTGGTCACGGAGGCCACGCTGCGGCTCATCCCGCATCCGCAGTCACGCGCCATGCTCAGCGTGGGCTTCAATACTTTCACTGAAGCTGCCGCCGCAGTGCAGGCCATTTTCAGCAACGGATTCCTGCCGTCCGCGATGGAAATCAGCGACCGCTTCACGCTTCAGGCCGCACGGAACTACATCGGCGATGGTGTCCCGCATGGCGAGGCTCACCTCCTGATTGAAGTGGATGGCTTGGAAAAAACCGTGCCGGTGGAGATTGCCCTGCTCGAGGCACTGTTGGAACAAAGGGGTGCGCTCGACATCGCTGCTGCCATGAGTGAATTCGAGTGTGAGATGCTTTGGAAACTCCGCCGTGAATTCTCTTACAGCCTGCGCGCCACCGGTCTGACGAAACTCAACGAGGACATCGTCGTCCCGCGTGGCAAGCTGGTGGAACTCGTGCAGTTCGCGGAAAAGCTTCAAGTGGACAGCGGTTTCCCCGTCGCCTGCTTCGGCCACGCCGGTGACGGCAACATCCACGTCAATGTCATGGTGAAAAACATGGATGATGCCGCCGAGCGCGCCCGGGCTGATGAGGCGCTCGACAAACTGTTTCGTTTCGTCATCGAAATCGGTGGTGCCATCACCGGCGAGCACGGCATCGGCATCGCCAAGCAGCGCTGGTTCGCTGATGCTGTCGGCGCCGGTGCTTTTGAGACCCATCGCAGGATGAAGGCAGCGCTCGATCCGCTGGGAATATTGAATCCAGGGAAGTTTGTTTGAAGGGGTGTTGCCTTTGACAACAACCGCATGATCCGGCAGAATTCATATGTCATGCAAACCAACCTCACTCTGCGACTTGACTCGAAAGTCATCAGTCGCGCCAAGCGGCTGGCAAAGAAGCGCGGCATATTTGTCTCCCGGCTGGTTTCGGATTATTTCAAGGGTGCGGCGGGTGTAAAACGGCCCTCAACGCATGAAGATCTTCCTCCTATTACTAGGGAGCTGGCAGGCTCGCTTGAGGGATCTAAACTCGACGAGCGAGACTATCGGCGTTACTTGGAGAAGAAATATATCTGAAGCTGGCACTGGCTTTGATCCGTGACGGTGTGTCAGATACTGCAATGCCCCCTTTTGACTTTTCACTTATCCCTTTTCACTTCCCCCATTTCCCCTATTCCTTTCACCATGGAGCACAAGCACGAAGAAACTGTCCGCGCGTTGCTGGCGTCGTATCGCGAGATCGGCGGCATCAACCATCTGGATGCGGCCAATCTTCCCTCAAAGAGCGACATCGCCGCGATCTGCTCGGAGCTGCTCCAGCTTGTTTTCCCAGGGTTCTTTGCCGATGATGTCATCACCGCCGCAGCCCTGCCCGCGATCACCACCCAGCGCGTGGAGAGCGTTCGCGGTCTGCTCTGTGCGGAGTTGAGCCGCAGCCTGCGCTTCAAGCACGGTGACACCAAGGATCACCGCACAGAGTCCGCGCGCATCTGCCGCGAATTTCTTCACTGTCTGCCAGCCGTGCGAAAACTCCTGCAAACCGATGTCGAGGCCGCTTTTCAGGGGGACCCGGCTGCGCAATGCCCGGATGAAATCATCCTGGCCTATCCCGGACTGGAGGCCATCGCCATCCAGCGCATGGCGCATGTTTTGTATCGCGAAGAAGTACCGCTCATCCCGCGCATGATGACGGAGTGGGCGCATGGCCGCACGGGCATCGATATGCATCCCGGCGCACAAATTGGCACGCACTTTTTCATCGACCACGGCACCGGTGTCGTCATCGGCGAGACTTGCGAAATCGGCTCGCATGTAAAGCTCTACCAGGGCGTTGGCCTTGTGGCGCGCTCGCTGGCTGCGGGCCAGCAGTTGAAGGGAAAGAAACGCCATCCCACGATTGAAGATCACGTCACCATCTATGCCGGGGCCACCATCGTCGGCGGCGACACCGTCATCGGGGCGCACAGCACCATTGGCTCAAACACGTTTGTCTTGAAGAGTGTTCCGTCTGACACGCTGCTGATGGTCGGGGAACAGGTGCAGCGCGCGCATGATAAAAAGAAGCGGCGGGGCGATGCATCAGACGCGGGAAACGAGTTCACCATCTGATCTGTCATGTCGCTGATGAGTTTTCCACGGCAGCTATGGCTGGCCTTTGCCGGTGGTGAACCCAAATCCAAAGCAGCGCCTGAAGCCGGGGCGATGGACAAAGCCGTCAAACCGCAGGCTGGCGAAGGGCGCGATGCCGCGCTGGAAATCCAGGCCCGCAAATGGCTTGACGGAATCGGCATGAACGAGGAGGCGAAACTTATTAGCGTCGAATGGAATGCCCGCATGCGCAGCACCGCGGGCTATGCGAAGTGGCCGCAGTGGTTGGTGGAGCTGAATCCGCGTTTGAAGGAGTTCGATGGTGAAATCGAGCGCACACTGAAGCACGAGTTGGCGCACTTGATCGCCTACGCGCGTGCGGGACGACGTCGCATCCAACCGCACGGTGCGGAGTGGCGACAGGCCTGCGCCGATCTTGGCATCCTGAATGAACGTGTGAGCCACACGATGCCGTTGCCGAGGCACAAGCAGCGGCGGAAATTTTCCTACGTCTGCCCGGCTTGTGGGACCGGCGCCGAGCGCGTCCGGAAGTTCAAGCGGCACACCGCGTGTCTGGCCTGCTGCAAAAAACACAACAAAGGCCGCTACGATGTGCGGTTTCAGTTTGTCATGAAACCGTCTTAGCGGGTTCAGGCTGCCACGCTTTCATCCAGCGCGAAGATCTCCGCGCCATCAGGAATAGAACCGTCTCGAATACCGTCGAGACGGCGCTGGCTGCCGCGCTCCGTGCCGGGGCGGTTGGCCACGCGCTTGATCACATCGGCAATGACCGGGCCCGCGATGAGCGCGCCCGCCGCGAGCAGCGCGAGCGACGAGATGTTCGCTGGCTTCCGGCTCATGCCGCGGCCGAACAAAATTCCGAGCGCGCATCCCGCCGCGGCGGCGGCCGTGGTCATGGCATAGACACTGAGATCCTCGTTTTGCGGGCTGGGCGTGTAGGTCGTCATGAGCTACCATACGCTTCCTCTTGGATAACGAAAATGAAAAATCACGTTTGAGGTTCCAGGTTCAGGGTTCAAGCTTGGCGTGTGAGTTCAAATCTTCCCAGCACTTATGCCGTCATCCTCGCCGGAGGCAGCGGCCAGCGCTTCTGGCCCCTGAGTCGTGACGCCAGGCCGAAGCAGCTATTGCGTCTGTTCGATGACAAAACCTTGCTGGAGCATACGGTCGAACGACTCGAGGGATTCATCCCACGGGAGAACATTTTGGTGCTCACCAACCGCCAGCAGCTTGATGCTGTGCGCGAAGTTTTACCGGATTTCCCGGCGGAGAATATCGTTGCCGAGCCGGAAAAACGCGACACCGCACCGGCCATCGCGCTTGGCATTGGCTGGGTCGCGGCGCGTGACCCGGAGGCGATGATGATGGTGCTGCCGAGCGATCATCTGATCAATGACCACGCGGGATTTCAACGCACGCTCTTAGCCGCATGCCAGGCCGCACGGGACGGTACGGCGCTGGTCACCATTGGCATTAAGCCTTCGTGGGCCTGCCCGAGCTACGGTTACATCGAGCGCGGAGCATTGGTCGGGAGTGGCGAGGTTCCGGTGTATGAGGTCAGCCGGTTTCGGGAAAAGCCGGATGCGGAACTGGCGGAGCAGTTTCTGGCGCAGGGAAATTTCTCATGGAACGCCGGCATGTTTTTCTGGTCCGTGCCCGCCGTGCGACGGAACCTGGCAGCGCATTGCCCGGAACTGGCTGGCTTTATCGATGCACTGGCGGAGACATCTGATTTTGCGCCCGCAATCAAAGCGCGCTTTCCCTTGTTGACGAAGCTTTCCATCGATTACGCACTGATGGAGAAAGCACCCCGCGTGCTGAATGTCGAGGCTACATTCGACTGGGATGACGTTGGTAACTGGACGAGCGTAGGCGAGCATCTCATGAAGGACGCGGCGGGCAACCAGCACAACTGCGCGTTGAGTCATCATGAGGCGGGGAACAACCTGGTGTTCGGCGAGACCGGCCAGCATATCGCCCTGCTCGGTGTGAGCGATCTCATCGTCATCGCCACCAAGGATGCCTTGCTCGTGGCCCACCGTAGCGAGGCCGAGAAGCTAAAAAAGCTGGTGGACGGATTGCCGAAAGAGTTGCGGTGAGAAGAGAAAAAGTTATGAGTTATGAGTTATTGGCCAAAGTCGAATGGAGCGTCGCCCTCCTGAGTAACACAGTCCGTCCCGGCTGTGGGTGTTGCGGGCGTCTCGCCCGGCAAGGCGCACCATCATCGGCAGGCGAGACGCCCACAGGCCAGAGGCCCGTGTTACTCACCCACTGGCATGCGCTAAACGGTGCGTTCTTCGCTAACTTCTAACTCCTAACCCAGAACAGTATTTCATGTCCCGCATTCTCGGCATTGATCACGGCACCGTCCGCATCGGACTGGCGCTGAGCGATGAGCTGGCGATGATCGCCAACCCCTTGAAGACGCTGGATGCGGGTCCGGACATTGTGCAGGAGATCGCGTTGATCGTGCGGCAGAAACGAATTGGCGAGGTGGTGATCGGCATGCCCTATCGGATGGATGGAGAACGCGGCAATGCTGCAGCGCGCGTGGAGAAGTTCACGGACCTGCTGCGCAAAGCGCTGCCTGACGACGTGCCAATCTTGTTCGTGGACGAGCGACTTTCCAGCAAAGTGGCGCGGGAGTCGCTCGGCTTTACACAGCGCCCAAAAGACCGCGAGGAGAAGAAGCTGGTGGACCAGGTGGCGGCGGTGGCGATTTTGCAGGATTATCTGAATACCCGGCAGGGGCCGGAAGCGTGGCTGCTGCCGGAGGAAGAATGAGGTTTATTGGTTCTTGGTTCTTGGTTGTGTCGCAGGTGTGGTACAGAATCGGGTGCGATGATGGATATGCTGGATAACGAAGAACCAAGAACCAAGAACGAGACAACCCGCCGTCTGCGGCTGACTCTCGCCTATGACGGCCGTCCCTGGCAGGGCTGGCAGTCACAGCCGGGCGGACGGACGGTGCAGGACCAGTTGGAGTTGGTTCTGCAAAAGCTTACCGGCACCCACGTCGCGGTGCATGGATCGGGTCGCACGGATGCGGGTGTGCATGCGCGTGGTCAAGTGGCGCACCTCGAATTACCGGAGGAAAGTTTGCTGCGCGGTGAATCGCTTGTGCGCGCGATGAATGTGAACCTGCCGCCGAGCATCCGCGTTCTGCATTGTGAGCATGCATCGTCAGAGTTTCATGCGCGATTCAACGCGAAGGGTAAAGTCTATGAATACCGCATCTGGCGCGGCGATGTGATGTCGCCGTTCGAGGATGGGTTTGCCTGGCACGTTTTCAAGAGACTTGACACCGGCTTAATGCGCGAGGGCGCGGCCCTGATGAGAGGCACTCACAATTTCGCCCGGCTTTCAGCCGCGAGAGGCGACATCAGCGAAGATGAGCGCCGCGAGAATGCTCAGGGGTTGACCCGCATGATCCAGCGCGTGGAGATCTTTGAGGAAGGCGACGTGCTGCGATTGGAGTTCGAGGGCGAGGGCTTCCTCTACAAGATGGTGCGGCTCATGACCGGGAGCCTGGTGCATGCCGCGCGAGGTCGTGCACCACTGGAATGGATCCGGCAACTGGTGCAAGAACCGGATGGCGTGAAATCGCACCACTGCGCTCCGGCAGACGGACTTTATCTGTTGCGCGTGTTGTATTGACCGAGGCGGAGATTTGAATGGCACCCCATGATCAATAGCTCCGGGCAAACACCACGCGACGCGTGCTTGGTTTGCCGGTGATGAAGCACTTGCCCTCCTCCGCATACTCGTCGCCGTGCGGGACGCAGCGGATGGTGATCTTGAGCTCCTTCTGCAAGCGCTCCTCGTCAGCGCTGCTGCCGGCCCAGTGCATGAGTGCAAAACCCCCGGGCAGCTCGTCGGCAAAGAACGCACGGAACTCGGCCTCGGTGTCGAGGCGCTTGGTGTTCTCATCACGCAGCTTCGTGGCGCGCTCCAGCAGCGCATTCTGAATGTCATCGAGGATGTCGGGCACATTGCGGATGAACTCCTCCTTGCCAATGAACTCTTTTTCCTTCGGTCCGCGATCGCGGCGGGCGACGGCCACACTTCGTATCCCGATGTCGCGCGGCCCGATCTCCACACGAAGCGGCACACCTTTTTTGATCCACTCCCAGTTGCGGGTGCCGCCGGGGATGTCGCGCTTGTCCACATGGACGGCAAGTGGCCGGTCCTGATACGAATGCGCGCGCAATGTCTGGGCGAAGGCTTCACATGCGTCAATGACAGCCGCGCGCGTGTCCGGCTTCGGCGTCACCGGAAGGATGACAATCTGTGTGGGTGCGATGCGGGGCGGCAGGATCACACCGTCATCATCGCCGTGCGCCATGATCAACGTGCCGATGAGCCGTGTGCTCACGCCCCAGCTCGTGGTCCAGGCCAGATGGCGCTGATTGTCTCGGCCGAGGAATTCAATGTTTGCAGCCTTGGAAAAATTTTGTCCGAGGAAGTGCGAGGTGCCAGCCTGGATGGCCTTGCGGTCCTGCACCATGGCCTCGACAGTAAAGCTGTTCAGCGCGCCGGGGAAGCGTTCGCGTTCGGTCTTCTCGCCGGCAATTACGGGAATGGCGAGGTGGTTGCGCAGGAACTCCTCGTAAACTCGGTGCATAAGCCTAGCCTCCTCCATCGCCTCACCGGCGGTCTCGTGCGCGGTGTGGCCTTCCTGCCAGAGAAATTCTGCGGTACGAAGGAAAAGCCGCGGGCGCATTTCCCAGCGCATGACGTTGCACCACTGGTTGATGAGCAGCGGCAGGTCTCGGTAGCTTTCCACCCATCGAGCGAAGGCCGCACCGATGATGGTCTCCGAAGTGGGACGGATGACAAAAGGTTCCGCAAGTTCGCCGGTGGGCACCAGTTTTATTTTTCCATCGGGCTGTTTGACGGATTCAAGGCGATGATGGGTGACCACCGCGCATTCGGTGGCGAAGCCCTCGGCGTGCTGCGATTCTTTTTCCAGATAGCTCAGCGGTATGAGCAATGGGAAGTAGGCGTTTTGGTGGCCGGTGGCCTTAAACTTGACATCGAGTGTGCGCTGGATGTTTTCCCACAAGCCGCAACCCCATGGCTTGATGACCATGCAGCCGCGAACTTCGGAGTTCTCTGCGAGATCGGCGGCGCGCACGACTTGCTGATACCATTCGGGAAAATCGACGGCGCGGGTAGGAGTGATGGCGGTGGTGCTCATGTTGGGGATCGGTAGCCATGCCGGAGGGCGGCGCGTGACTCAAGTGGAAACGTACAAGGAATTACAGATCGGAGCGCGGGCAGCAATCCGCCGACTTCATAAAAGTAAAGCGACGAACTGAAGTTCGCGCTCCGGTCCGTCAAATGGCTCCCTTCTCATGTAACACGGGCTCCCGGCCTGAAGCCAGGGGAACCAACAGTCTGCTAGGGCTGCTGATCACCTCAGAATCGCTGGAAAGGCACAAGAATTAATAGAAGCCAAGATCAACGACAACAAATTCAAGCTGGGGGCAGATCCAGTTTGGGCTCATACGTACAGGTAATAATTGCACCCAGAGAATATATTATGGGCAATATTCCTTGCGCAGTCACATCGAAAACCGATATTTATCACCCACTCCACTCCATTGAGATAATGGCAAAATAACTCGCAATGCCGGCCAAAGAATGGGGATCTCCTCAATATGACGCCAATCCCATATTTTGTAATTTTTTCTGCGTGTCTTGTCATGGTTGCATGTCAGATATTTCCTTCACGGCAACATTTCGCACTATTAATTTTTCTTGGATTAAGTGGTTCCATTGTCGCATTCATCCCACTATTTTTTGGCTGGTGGAAAGGAAAAGGATGGCGCATGATCCATGCAGCACTTGCAGCATACACATGGTTTATGTGCATCTGGATGATTGCCTCGCTTGGGCTTTACAAGGAGCGGGGACGCGCACTAACTCTCACCGAAATGCGGCAGTGTGTCCAGGACAAGGCAACGCGACAATTTGCACTTGAGTTACTTTTTTCAACAAACGTCCTGATCATAACGATAATCTATATTGCTGTTCTGGCAATTCTTTCGTTCACCATGAGAAATATGAACGGGAAGCGGTCCCTGTTATTCGTGCTGATTCCCATACTGTGCATCCAGCGTTTATCTCTTACGGCATTTAATACAGGGGTAAATGGATTTTCCTCTGACTACATTCAGAGTGTTATCTGTCCGTGGCCCGGCTTGTGTCTCAATTTAAATGCTGACGAAACAGTGAGAACAGACAAGAAGCAGGCTATTGATTACAAGGATATCAGCAGCAACAGACTTTGGGAAATGCGACCGACAAAAACGATTTCCGATTTACATCATCGTTATCCCAAGCGCAGTTTCATAGCCATCGTAATGGAGTCTCAGCGATTATCCGATTGCGAACCTCGCGAAGATGGAGCGCACGGTGGTCATTACGGAATAACTCCGCGATTGAAGGAAATTGGGAAATCAGGAATGTTTTTCACCAACGTCATCCAATCTGGACCCCACACTAACACGATGGCGTGGTCGATCCTGACGGGATTGCCAAATCCGCGCGATTTTCAAGGAACCACTTCAAGCCCATTTTTAGGCGCTCTAAGTCGCAGCATTGATTTTCATGATGGCGGATACAGCCTGCAATGGATTCAAAGTGTTGAAACAGGTTATTGTAACTTGGGTGCCACGCTTGATTATGCTGGATTTAATAAAGAAATCAGCCAGGAGGAATTAATAGGAATGGACAAGTCTTATCGGACTGCCTGGGGCTTTCCAGACGATCAAATTTTTGCCGTTGCCCAAAAAAGAATTGCTGTTGCATTAGAGAAAAAAGAGACCTACATGATGATCTTAAATACGATATCTAATCACTCCCCATTCAAGTTCCCTCATGCCCTGCCCGACGGCACTAAACTACCGTCAAATCACGTTGGAGGCACGCTATATGCAGATTGGTGCTTGGGAAATTTTATTGATTATATAAAAAGCATGCCGACGGAAGATCGGCCCATTGTCTGGATAACGGCCGATCACTCTCATCTTGATGGCTTGCAGGATCACCCTATTGCCGCTGAAGAGTGCCTGGAGCGCATGAGAATTCCTGGCCTGTTGCTTCTTCCCGACAACTATGGTGAAGGTCTTGAAATTGACGTTCCTTTCTGCCATGAAGATGTTTTGGACCTTGCTTATTTTTTAACTCACTCACAGATTCAGGATAAATTTGGCAAATATACAAGAGTTGCCACCGCTAGTATTGTTAATGACGATTACGCCATCGTCACGCCTGGCACTGTTTACTTTGGTTCAACCGCTCATGCGTATTCAATTCATGGGCAATGGGGTTTGACAAAATCAGTTGACCAAACAGAAATAGACAAGGCCATCAAAAGTTATCATTGGGTTTCCAATTTTTCCAATCGCCTGTGGGAGAAGGCTTCCAATTGAACTGGATACGGGATTCTTGCCGCCCATCTTGCTAATTCAGCACCATCAGCCCTCCCCGGCCAATCGGGTGGCTTCTTTTTTCAACAACCGGCCAACACGATGTTTGGCCAAGTAAACTTGGGCCGCATTGACGCCGAGTTCTTCCTTGATTCGTTCCGGACTCCAGCCCTTGAGAACATAGCAGGAAAAGATCTGAAATTGCCGTGGTGTAACCATGGTTCGCACGCGTCTCAGTGCCAATTCCATGACCTGGTTCTGCCATTCTTTGTCCCAAAGCTGCTCCAACTCCGTTCTTTTCGGGTCACCCAACCTGTCTATCGGTGCCGTCCGGCGCTCGTCTTCCTCGCGGTCCCCATGGATGTTGGCCTCATAATGCTGCTGCTTTTTCCGCCGCCGGAACTGGTCTAAGATGCGCCAGCGGGCCTGATTGAGGAGAAAACTTTTGAAGCTGCCCTGGCTGGTGTCGAACTTCTTTTTTTGCAGGTTTTTTGCGACACCGATGAATGTCTCCTGCACTACGTCGCTGGCCTCTTCGTCCCGCAGCCCGGACATCCGAGCCACATGAAAGACGAAATTTGAGTAAGTCCGGTAAAATTCATCCCAGCTCGACCAGTCTGACCAATTGTCGAGCTTCTCAATCAGAGTCTTGCGCGTTTGCGGAGAGCTGCTGACACGCAGCTCCGGGGTCTTGATTTCAGGATCCGCCATACTCGAGTCAAATCATAGGTGAACGGCACAGCGTAGCAATGGGAAGGGGTGGAGCAAGTGCGTAATTGCCCCACATAGATGGATCATGGTGCGCCACTGCGGCCCAAGAGCATCCGCACCAACTCGCGGGCCAGCACCAGATCTGGCTGGGCACGAAGCGCCGCCTGCGCCGCCGCGAGCGCTTCGTCTTTCTTTCCCAGCTGCAACAGGATGATCGCCCTTGCGTAAGGCAGCGCGGCATCGCGCGGGTTCGCGGCTTCACCGCGCGTCAATGCTTCGATTGCGCCCGCCGTGTCGCCTTTGCTGTTGCGGGCCAGTCCGAGGTTATACCACGCCCGCGACATGGCCGGTTCGAGTTTCACGGTTTGTTCCAGGGCCTGGGTGGCCCGGTCGATGTCGCCCGCCTCGCTCCATGCGAGTCCCAGTTCATATTGATACAGCGCCTGCCTCGGATCGAGTTTGATCGCCACTTCCAGCGAGGCTATCGCCTCCTTGATGCGGCCTGCGGTGCTGAGCATGATGGCCAGGTCATGATGGAATGGCGGCGAGTTCGGATCCCATTCAATAGCCTTGCGCAACTGGGCGATGGCGGCGTCGAATTGTCCGCGGGCATATTCATACTGTCCGAGCTGCATCCGGCCGGAAGGCTGATCCGCACCCAGGGCCAGCATGTGCTGCAGCTCGGATCCCGCAGGCGAATTGGGGCTGACATCATCACGCAACGCCCAGGCAGCGGCGAGGCGCACGCTGCGCGATGCATCCTTCAACAAAGGTCGTAGCGAATCACGCGCCGGATTGCTGCCGCCAGCAGAAATGGAGCCGAGCGCGTGAACTGCGGCGCTTCGCACCATCGTGCTTTCATGGTGCAGCTGTGCCTGCAAGGCTTCGATGACGGCCGGTTCCTCTGTCCATCGTCCCAGGAGGAGCGCCGAGGAAGCCTTCCACGGCGGAGAGTCGTCGCCCTTCAGCCAGGCGATCAAGGCATCGCGGGAAACAGTTTCGCCCCGCCGTGCCTGGGCGATCATGAGGGCGCGCTGGCGTGAAGGCCGGTTCATTTTGTCGCCATACCATTGCGTGACAAATCCCAGCGCCCAGTCGGCGTCCTTGTCGGTGTGGCAGCGGTTGCAGGCGTTGGGCGTGCCAGCTTCTTTCGTCAGCAGCGGATCGGGAATGGTGAAGCCATGATCGTGGCGCGGATGCCGCTGCATGTAAGTGGTCTGCGGCATGTGGCAGTTGATGCACTGGGAACCGCTGCTCTCCGGCTTGTGAAACGTGTGGGCCACGGGCACGATGACCGGCGCTTTGGGAAACTGTGGCGTGGGCACGCTGTGGCATCTCATGCAGAGGGCGTCGCCGGTGGCGATGGTCTTGGCGCTGTGCGGATCATGGCAGTCCATGCAGACGACGCCTGCCGCATGCATCTTGCTGGAAAGGAATGAGGTGAACTCGTAGTTCTCATCGCGCACCTGGCCATCGGGGTGAAAGGTGTCGCTCTCGTCAGTGATGGTCAGCGCATAATGATCGAAAAACGAGTCGCCCGGCTTGAAGTCTCCGGTCAGTTCCGTGCGCCTCGCGTGGCAGCTCGCGCAGGTCTCCATCGTCTGGTTGCGGGTGAGTTTCTTGATGGTGGGATCGTTCTTCGCGCCTCGATGGTGATTCTGCCATTCATTGTGCGATTTCATCGGGCCGTGGCAGGATTCGCAACTGACGGTGCGCTCCGCCATCGTGGTGTGATATTCATCTTTAACGGGATCATAATTTTTTCGCACCCGCGTGTTGTGGCAGCTGGCGCACATCGAGTTCCAGTTCATGCCGCGGCCTGTCCAGTGCCCCCACTCGCCGGGCTTGCGATCTTCATTACCATAAACATTGAACCATTCGATCTTCCTCGGATCCCAGCTCATTTCCAATGTCTGAAACCGGCCGCCCGGTGCGGCGACCAGAAACTGCCGCAATGGATCATGGCCGATGACGCGCTCGGCGCGGTGGGTTTCAGTCTTACCGCTGAAACCAGGTGTCAGCATCTCGCAGTGATCTCCATTTTTTCTCGCCCGGGATTTTTGGGTTCCATGCACCATCTCGCGTGATGGATCGAAGGCCGCGTGATCCAGCGCCGGACTTAACGCGCGCTCCGCCATTCCGTGGTTCGATGGTGCCCATGAGGCAAACTCCTTTGCATGACAGTCGCGGCAGCTTGCTGAACCACCGTATTGAGCGAACACGGTTGCTTCATTCTCCAGGGCAGATGTCGTTCCGGCTGCTTTCGTAACCGACGGGGCAGGGGAGGGAGCGCTCCGGGGCGACAGCCACCAGTGAGATCCCCCTGCCAGCACCACCACCACCGCGATCAAGCTGGCGGGACGAGCGAGAATTTTAATCAGCGGTGATGCCGCGCGATTCCTTTCCGCTTGTGGCTGGGATTCTTGTTTCCGTTTCATCAGGGAAGCCCGAAGCTAGCAGACGCCATCCGGCGCGCAAACTCCCAGACGGGCCGGCGCGGCGCTTGCTGAAAAATTCTGCATACACAACTGCAATGATGTGCGTTATACTTTCTGCATGAAACCAGCGGAACCTTTGATCTGGACTTGCTTGATGTTGATGTTTGTGTCCGCCGCGAGTGCGCAGCAGGAGAGCTTCGACGCCGATGCGCTGCAGCAAATGGCCGGGCGAGGCAATTCCGATGCGCAGTTTGAGTTGGGTGTTCGCCTGTTGGGTGGCGAAGGGCTGCCCAAGGATGTAGCGGAGGCGATCGAGTGGTTGCGAAAGGCAGCAATGCAGCAGCACCCCGGCGCCATGAATGCTATGGGCACTCTGTGCGAAGAGGGTATGGGCGTCCCCAAGGACGAGAAGAAAGCGATCGAGTGGTATGAGAAGTCCGCGAAGCTGGGGTTTCCTCTCGCGCAGATGAATCTGTCTGAGTCCTATGAAAATGGCAGGGGTGTGACCAAGGACGAAATCTTGGCGGTCGAATGGTTGCAGAAGGCCGCATCCCAAAATTTTCCGCAGGCCCAGGCGATGTATGCTTGGAAGCTGGAGCACGGCCAGGGAATATCGAAAAACAGTGTCGAGGCAGCGTCGTGGTATTTGAAGGCTGCGCAACAAGGGCTCGTGGCCGCGCAGACTCATCTTGCCTATATGTATTACACCGGCGCGGGTGTGCCGCTGGACTACCGTCGGGCGGAAGCTTGGTATCGCTTCGCCGCCCGTTCGGAAGATCCATGGGCGCACAATGACCTCGCGTGGTTTCTCTCCACCTGCCCGGACCTGAGTCATCACGATGCAGAGTCAGCGATTGAGTTCGCACGATCCGCTGGAGACAAGCTGAGCGGGAAACGCTATGAGGTCGTAGACACGCTGGCCGCCGCGTTCGCCCGTGCGGGAAAGTTCGGCGAGGCGGTGCAGACTCAAATGAAAGCTCTCGTGATGTTCGATGAGGACAAGGCCAGCGAGATAAAACCAGAGGATCGCGCCAAGCTCGAGAAGGAGCTGGTCAACCGACTCGGCCTCTACAAAAAGCAGCATCCCTTTTCCGATGACGAGCCGAAAGCTGACTCCAACACCAAGCCCATGATCGAGGACCGGATCCTCCAGGAGCAGGAATTGCCGCGGAAGAAAAAGCGTTCATCGAAGGGCGACGACGCGCAAAGGCCCGCAGTGAGCTGAACTGTGGTGGCTTTGCGCTGGTAAAATTCACGAGCTCGGTTACGGATCGGATTCCGTATGGACGCATCCCAAGCTCATGAACCCACCGAATCCGAACTGCTGCGTCTTCGCCGCGAGAAACTCGACGCCATCCGCGCCAAGGGCATTGATCCCTTCGGCGCGCGCTTCGACGCTTCGCACCAGCCCGGCGCGTTGCGGAAGGATTTCCAGCCTGATCTCGAGGTAAAAACCGCGGGCCGCATCACCGCGCGGCGCGATATGGGCAAATCCATCTTTTTCGACGTCTCCGACTTCACCGGGCGCATCCAGTGCTACCTTAATGTGAAGGACTGCGGGCCGGAGCTTTTCGATTTGTTCAAGCACCAGATCGACATTGGTGACTGGGTCGGGGTTACCGGTAAAACTTTTGTCACCAAAATGGGCGAGCCATCGGTGCATGCGACGGCGTTCGCCGTGCTCAGCAAGAGCCTGCGTCCGTTGCCAGACAAATGGCACGGCGTGCAGGATCGTGAGATCAAATACCGCCAGCGTTACCTCGATCTCATCAGCAACGAGCGCAGCCGTGAAATCTTCGTGCTCCGCAGCCGGATGGTTGCGGAGATACGCAGCTACATGCAGGAGCGCGGCTTCCTCGAAGTCGAAACACCCATGATGCAGGATGTGCCGGGCGGCGCGGCGGCCACACCGTTCGAGACTTACTTCCACGCGTTGAGTCAGCCGATGTTTTTGCGCATCGCCCCGGAACTTTATTTGAAGCGCCTGCTGGTCGGAGGCTT
Organism: Verrucomicrobiota bacterium; assembly: GCA_009885695.1. Taxonomy (GTDB): domain Bacteria; phylum Verrucomicrobiota; class Verrucomicrobiia; order Verrucomicrobiales; family Verrucomicrobiaceae; genus VFKE01. The sequence continues at coordinate 20,059 of VFKE01000064.1, forward strand.
CACAAAAATATTTGAGCTTAATCGCAACTTCCGCAATGAAGGTCTGAGCCGGCGGCACAATCCGGAGTTCACCATGTTGGAGGCTTACTGGGCCTACGCCGATTTCGAGCTGATGGCCGAACTGGTCGAAGGCATGATTTGCCATCTCGCGGAGAAATTTTGTGGTGGACTGGTTATCGAGCACAAGGACGACCAGGGTGTCGTCACGCGAACCATCAATCTTTCGCGCCCGTGGAAACGCAGGCCCTATCGCGACCTTATTACTGGTGTCGCGGGTGCAGATTGGTTTGAAAAGACCAACGAAGAGAAGAGGGTGCATTGCGCGAAGCTCGGCGTGGAGATCAGTCCCAATATGGAAGACTATGAGGTGACGCAGCACATCTTCGAGAAACTTGTCGAAGAGAAGAGTTTCGACCCGCTCTTCGTGACCCATTGCCCGAAGGAGCTGGTGCCGCTGGCGAAGCAGAACCAGGCGGACGACAGCGTGGTCGACGTCTACGAACTCGTCATCAACGGTGTCGAGATCTCGCCCGGTTACAGCGAGCTGAACGATCCCATCGTGCAGCGCGAACGCCTCGAGCACCAGGCTGGCGAGGAGACGCAGAAGATAGATGAAGAATTCATCACCGCGTTGGAATATGGCATGCCTTCTGCAGGGGGCATCGGCGTTGGCATTGACCGTCTTATCATGCTGCTCACTGGCGCGGAAAGCATTCGTGACGTTGTCTTGTTTCCCTCGTTGAAAAGAAGGTAAAACAGACTGACGCCAGAGCATTTTTATAAAAGACGTGGCCGTATCTCGTAAGAGTGCGGGAAGAAGCCACGGCAGCCAATGAAGTATGCCTATTTCCCGCGTTCTTACGAACGCGGCTACGAAAATATTTAAACCGCTCTAAACTAAGGAAACGCTGAATAAAGCGGGTTTTGAAATGCGGGCAATTCCCGCCCATCTTGACAAAATTCACCGCCATTTTTTCATGCCTGCCATCCGCTTGATGCAGGGTTTTTCGCTGAGGACTGAGTTTTCTTGGGAAACCGGGAAGAAACGGGTTCCGAGGACGGTGTCGGCGCCGGAATAGTCCAAGGGAAGCTGTCGAAACAGCGGACGTCCAACTGCGTGTGCCTGCTGAAATATCACGTCTCATCACTGATTTATTTTCATTGAATTGAGGCGTATTGGGATTGGCGCGCCCGGGAGGGATCGAACCTCCGACCGATGGATTAGAAATCCATTGCTCTATCCACTGAGCTACGGGCGCTTATTGCGTGGAAGCATAAATCCGGCACCTACTATGCCCGGATTACCCACGCGGGCAAGAAGACGTATCGCAGCCCCAATCATCCCACTGTCACGGGCACCAGCGTAATTGTGTCATTGCCGAAAGTGTTCACCATCTACACTGCCACGATGTAGCGACCTGCTCTTGAGATCAGGAGTGCGATTCTGTCATGTGCGGAAACTCTGCCATTCGTTCTCGAAGATATAATCACCGGTCCAGCGTTCCTCGAATTCGAGCAGATCTTCACCGGCGGAAACAATAATAGGCAGCACGCCGGCAACATTCATTGTCTTTGTCATCTTGACAATTTGCTGCGGCTATCGCAGTCGAATTTAACCGCCCAGTAGTCCACCCAGTCCGTCCAGGCACCTCCTCTGGCGCGCCGCATCGCCACTGCCAGCATTGCGCGACGTCCTCAAGTTGCCAGTTCCAGCAAAGTTTTGTGCGCCGATCAATAATTGGTATCATTCTCGGAACACATCTGGCTGGACGCTTGTCCTACAAACGCCAACTCTACGCGCGCGGGTGCGCCTTGTCGTAGACCTGCTTCATGCGTTCCGTGGTGACGTGAGTGTAGATTTGCGTCGTGCTCAGGCTCGCATGGCCCAGTAAAGTCTGCACGCTGCGCAGGTCCGCGCCATTATTCAGTAGATGGGTTGCGAAGCTGTGGCGGAATTTATGAGGCGTCACCTGAATGGGAAGCCCAGACAAGCGCCAGTATTTGGTCACAATATCGTTCACCGCCTGCGTCGACATGCGTTTGCCCACCTTGCTGCGAAAAAGCGGTCCATGATGCACCCCCAGTTTGCTCTGGTAACGCTGCATCGCCAGCAGTGCAGGGCCGCCGATGGGACAGACCCGCTCCTTGCGGCCTTTTCCGAAAACACGCATCGTCTCGCTGTAAACATCCACATCCTCCACGTTCAACGCGGTGAGTTCGCTGAGCCGGATGCCTGTTGAATAAAGCAATTCGAGAATCGCCGCGTCGCGTTCGCCTGCCCACGCAGGAGCCTGCTTTTCCTTCGGTGTCGTCAAGGGCAGTTCCAGCATCTGCTCCACCTGTGTCAGCGTGAGGACCACGGGAAGTTTCTTTTCAGGCTTCGGAAGCTGCACATCCAGCAGCGGATTCTTTGTCCACCCACGGCGACGGGTGAGAAATTTATAGAACGAGCGGAACGCGGCGAAGTGGAGCCGGATCGTGGCCCGTCCCAGACCGGCCTTCATCTGCTCGAAGAGATACTTGCGGAAATCATCCGCGGTGAGCGCCTCCCACGAAGTGAATCCACGATGCTTCGCGCGCAGGGTATCCATGGCGTGCCGGTAGTTCTCCATTGTCCGCAGCGATGCACTGCGCTCGACCTCCATGAACTGGAGGAAGGCGCTTTGAGTTTCCTCATTCTTGGATTTTAGTTCTTGAATGGACCCTGACTTCACGCTCACAACATGCCTCAGCACTGGCAATCTTGCCAGAATCGTTTAATCAAGACCCAGAAGACCATGTTAACAAAGCGCGTCATCCCCTGCCTCGATGTCCACGCCGGTCGCGTGGTCAAGGGCACCAAATTTCTCCAACTCCGCGACGCGGGCGATCCGGTGGAATGCGCGGTGGCCTACAACGATCAGGGAGCAGACGAACTGGTGTTCCTCGACATCACGGCGTCTTCCGACGAGCGCCGGACCATGGTCGATGTCGTGTCTCGCACGGCAGAGCGCTGCTTCATGCCCCTCACCGTGGGCGGAGGCATCCGCACCGTGTCCGACATGCGCGAGATGTTGCTAGCAGGCGCGGACAAGGTGAGCGTCAACACCGCGGCCGTGTTCAATCCCGGAGTGATCGATGTAGCGGCCAGCGCCTTCGGCTGCCAGTGCCTCGTGGTCGCGATCGATGCAAAGAAGAATGATCGCGGCTCCTGGACCGTTTACACGCACGGTGGTCGCAACCCGGCTCTACGCGACGGTGCGGAACTCGACGCGATCGAATGGGCCGCCGAAGTTTGCCGACGTGGCGCAGGTGAGATTCTTCTCACCAGCATGGACGCCGATGGAACTAAGGATGGCTACGACATCGAATTGAACCGGACCGTGAGTGAATCCGTGACGATTCCCGTCATCGCCAGCGGCGGAGCCGGCAGCCTCGATCACATGGTGCATGTCTTGAATGAGGGTAAAGCGGACGCCGTGCTCGCGGCGAGCATTTTTCACTTTGGCGAGTTCACTGTGCGCAATGTGAAAGAACATTTGCGAGAGCACGGGATCGCCGTCCGACTCTAGGAAAGTGCTGATTAATCGCAAGATTGAGGCAGGGACGACGCATTGAGTTGCGCCGCCCCTCCCACCGAACAGGACGGGAGGGTCTCCCGCATCCGGCTCTTCAGTCAGTAGTTGCCAGCCGTGGCTTCTTCCCGCACTCTTACAAGATGCGGCCACGTCATTTTTTAAAAATGCTCTGGAAGCAGCGCTCTCGTCGCTGATCCCAGTGCAGCGAGCGACGAGGGCGTCGCTCCTACTCTTTGTTCAGCATTTCCCAAACCCTCCCCTAATACCAATTACCGTTTAAAATCAGCGTTACTGTGAACGGATGAAGGTGGTGGCGGATGTCCCATACGCCTTCTGTTTTGAACCATTTCTTGGAGGGGCATGGATGCC
>VFKE01000202.1 GCA_009885695.1 Verrucomicrobiota bacterium
GAGCCTGCCCGAGCAACCGCCGCCCAAAATCACCTCGTCACCGAAACCATGAATCGGCTCGCCGTGTAGTGCAGACCTTTTGAGCCTGATGTCGCAAAATCAAGCCTTCTGGCCCCATCGACCCCTCCAGTCCGCGAAGTCGGGTTAACCCTGAAACGTAAGCTGAGAGTCATGGCTATGGACTATTATTGAGACCCGCGTAATTGGATGACAGACGGCAGCATGGGTGTCGGGGCCAGCTTGGCCCGCGTTATGGGGGCTGGCTGCCCCCAACACTTTTGTCGCCCTATTGAGCGAGACTCAATAGGTATCAACTATCGACATTACATTTTGGATTGAATCGATGGTGAGAAGCAGTCTCGGGATCTCCGGTGCGGGCGCTAACTCGTGCTCCTTCTCTTGACGCCGCGCTCTTCTTCCGATACACAGCAGCATGAATCACAGGCTTGTATCATTTCTGTGCGCTGCATCGCTGGCCTCCTGGCTCACGTCTTGCCAAACTCCGCCCGAACCCGAGACTGCGCCTGAAAATGTTGAGGTCTTGAGCGATGTCGCGCTAAAGAACTCGCATCGCACAATTGATTTTGTCACTCAAGTGAAACCTGTGCTGGAGGCAAAATGCGTGATCTGCCACAACCGCAAGACTCTTCCATTTTTTAGTCTGGAAAATCGCGAGCTAGCCTTCGCCGTGCCAGGGCGCATCGTGCCCGGTCATCCCGAGAAAAGTCTGCTGATAGTCAATGGCACGATGAATCATGCGAAGACGATGCCGCCGGTCGGCAACCGTTTGACGGGCGACGAAAAACGCATCCTCACCGCGTGGGTCAAACAGGGAGCAGTCTGGCCCGAAGGTCGCGCGGGCAATCTCCACTCTGCTCCGGACGCACTGGTTCACTGAGACACAATGCCGGAACTCGCCGAGGTCTTGTATTTTTCGAGGCGCTGGGACGCGGGCATGGGGCGTGTCGTGGTAGCGGTTCACGCCAACACAAAATCGCGCGTCTTTCGCGGGTGCAATATTGCCGCGCTAAAGTCGGGGCTTGCCGGTGCCAGGCTCAAGGCCTCACGCACTCATGGCAAGCAGGTGCTTTTTGAATTCAGCGGTGGTCATTGGCTCGCGGTTCATCTCGGAATGACGGGTGCACTCAGCGCGAATCCGGAGCCCTATGAACCCTGCAAACACGATCATCTGGTGCGGCACACAAAATCACTGGCGCTGGTATTTACTGACCCCAGGCAGTTCGGAGCCCTGAAAGTTTGCGAAGAAAAAACGCCGCCAGCGTGGTGGAAGATACTGCCGCCGCAGCCGATGGACGATACTTTTGCTCCAGAGCGTGTTGCGGAGATTTTGCAGCGACACGCGCGGCAGCCCTTGAAGACGCTGCTGCTCGATCAGCGTTATTTTCCAGGTATCGGCAACTGGATGGCGGATGAGATCATGTGGCAGATGAAGCTGCCGCCGCATATCGCCGCCGGATCACTCGCAGCCAAACAGGCACTAAAACTGTGGCGCACGTTACGCAAGGTCTGCGATGTCGCCGTGAAAACAATCGGTGTGGACTGGAGGAATCCGCCGCGGTCGTGGCTTTTCAGCCATCGATGGAAGCGCGTTAACGATTGCCCACGATGTGGCGCGAAGCTCCGGCATGAAAACCTGCGGGGGCGCACAGCTTGCTGGTGCCCAGCCTGCCAGAAGTCCATCATGACTTATTGAGCTTGCGCCCTTGACTGACAAGGAGATGGCACACTCATGTGCCGTTTTTCGCACGGGACAAGAGTGTCCCGTCTCCGTGATCAAGCTCTGTAGCGCTTATGGGAATTGAAATGGCAGGATCATCAGCCTGCGTTTTCCTCTGCCTTTTTATTAAACTTCACCTCGAACAAACCACATTTGCCGCCCTATTCGCTCTCGGTTTGTCCACGCTTTCAGCAGCCGACACCAAAAACATCCTCATGCTCGCAGCCTTCGGCTGAGGAATCGGCCAAGGCGGACACGAGATGACATCAAGGCCAGCCTCGATCCAAAACCCGGTCAGGCGCTTCCCAAAAATGGCTAAACCTAAAATGCAAAATTGGACAGGATTTACAAGATACGCGGATTGGAACAGAGGGATGCCGCATCACGCCGCAAGCACGTGCCGCGGGTTCTCCCAGGATGGAAGGATAACGACACAACACGCCGCGTAACACGGGCAAAAGTTTACCCGCTCGCAGAACCAGTTGGATTTTTTGAAGACGGGCTCTGCGTGCCCGGAGGCGGTAAAGCGGACCGTGAGATCGTGTGGCGAGCCGTCGATCCCGCTGCCCACAGCCTTGAGTGTCGCTTCCTTGATTGTCCATGCCTCCGTAAATGCACGGCGACGCTGCGCCGCCGGAACGGTTCGCCATTGTTCTAGCTCTTCGTCGCTGAACACAATCTCGAGCAATTCATCGGAGGGCTCCTCAGTGACGAGCATCTCGGCATCAACGCCGATGCCATCAACCTCGCCCAGCGCGATGATCGCGCAATCGTCGGCATGAGTGACGCTGAAATCCAAACCGTAGGCGCGAGGGTGGTAGCATCGTGGTTTCCCATGCACATCGTATTCAATAGGCACCATCTGGGGTGACAGTTCAGTCTCGCGGCCAAGCATTCGCCGCAACTCTGCGCGGGCGCGGAAGGCAAGGGCACGTTGGCGCGGATCACGCACGCATCGGTAACGGACTCGCTCCTCGGTAGAAACAATAGCCTCATCCACCGGGCAGACTTCGACCAGTTCCCGGCCGTCGAGCACGCGACAGAGAACAGAACTGCGGTGATGCAGCGGCGTGTCAAAGGCAAACATCGCCAGCATCAAGTTGAACCTCCCGTGCGCTTCATTGTGTGCATGCGAAAGAATCGGGAGCATGACGATGGGGTCGTTGAAAAGTTTCTGGGAACGATGGGCGCTCTGGGCGGTGGCTTCATTAGACAATATTGCAGGCGGGTTAGCTGTAAAAAAATTACGAATGTTACTCCCATTTAATAATATTGGATTATCCATAAGTTCTGCTAAGGATGCATGGGAGTGTGGTTTTTTCCGAAGAATCTGAGGATACTAATGTCAAGGTCGCACCGTGATTTCGTGCTCTAGGAAACACAGGAAAAATTGCATCCCCCAGCTCATGGGCGCGCAGCAAGCTTGGCCATCGAAGTGGCTCAGGTTTGCAGCCTGTGTGTAGCCCGGGCATTCTGCCGGGGCACTCTTATCTTGGGCCGACCAGAATGGTCGGGCTAAACACAGGTCACATACCTAAGCTACGCTTGAGCATGGTTAATCATGCGATAGCGATGCCTGCCCGCTATCAGGGCGTTGTGCCCGGACTCGAACGGGTATTGTCAAACAGATGGCTCACTCCAGTCCCGCCTCGGCGAGGCGGTCGTGAATTTCGCTGGCCTTGAGCTTGTCCACCATTTCCTGAAGCCGGCCCTCGATGAACTGATCGAGGTTGTAGAGCGTGACATCAATGCGGTGGTCGGTGATGCGGTTCTGCGGGAAGTTGTAGGTGCGGATTTTTTCTTCGCGGCCGCCACTGCCGATGAGGCTCTTGCGGTGAGCGGAGTATTTCGATGCTTCCTCCTGCTGCTTTTTCACGAGGAGGCGCGAGCGCAGGATGGTGAGGGCTTTTTCCTTGTTCTTGAGCTGGCTGCGACCGTCCTGGCAGCGCACGATCATCCCGGTGGGCATGTGCATGACTTGCACGGCGGAGTCGGTGGTGTTCACGCCTTGGCCGCCGTGACCGCTGGCACGGCAGACTTCAATGCGGATTTCGTCCATGTTCAGTTCGAGATCGACCTCCTCCGCCTCTGGCAGGGCGGCGACGGTGGCGGCTGAGGTATGGATGCGCCCCTGGGCTTCCGTCACGGGCACGCGCTGCACTCGATGCACCCCGCTCTCATATTTCAAGGTGCTGAAAACATCGGCACCACTGACCCTGAAGACGACTTCCTTGAAACCGCCTGCGTCGGACGGGCTGGACTCGAGCATCTCGGTTTTCCAACCGCGCACTTCGGCATAGCGGGAATACATGCGGAACAAATTCCCGGCGAAAAGCGCGGCTTCGTCGCCACCGGTGCCGGCGCGAATTTCCATGATCACGTCGCGGCCTTCGAGCGGGTCGGCGGGGAGGATGGCGAGTTGCACCGAGCTTTCGATTTCAGCGAGACGATTTTGCAGCGCGGGCAGCTCTTCCTCCGCCAGCGCGGCGAGTTCTGCATCACCGGATTTGGCCAGCTCCTGGTTGTCGGCGATCTGCTGTCGGGTGCGTTTGAATTCATCCCATGATTTTGTCAGCGTATCGAGCTGACGGTGTTCGCGCAGCATTTCACTCGCCTTACGGTTGTCATCATAGAAGTCCTGCTGCGCCATGAGCAATTCCAGTTCGGCAAGACGGTTCTTTTTTTTAGCGATGATGGAGGAGTAATCCATGAGTCATGGCGGCAGCGCCGCGGGGATGGGAAGTCGGAGGTCGGAGTGTCTCTGGTGGGTGACAAACAAAAAACGGCGCCACGCATTAGAGCGCGGTCGCCGTTTTGTTGAAAGTCAGAGATGAATCCGCTAGGCGGTGACTTCCTCGACTGGCTGGGCCTTGGTCTTGGCGCGGCGGGTGGCGGAGGTAGAGCCGTAGCGCTGGGAGAACTTGTCCACGCGACCCGCAGTGTCCACGAAGCGTTGTTCACCCGTGAAGAACGGATGGCAGGCGGCACAGATGCCGATGCGCAAGCTCTTCACGGTGGAGCGCGTTGGATAGACCGCTCCGCAAGTGCAGGTGATCGAGGTTTCGTGGGATTCAGGATGGATGCCGTCTTTCATGGGAGAAAATCTGGGTGACGAAACTGCAAAGCTTCGTGGTGGAGAAATGGGTGGGGAGGATAGGCTGGGCGGGGTGAGGGTCAAGCTGTTTTTCTTGGTTGCTGTGGCGGCCAGGACTTACGCATGAAGCAAGCTGGGGAAACGCTGAATAAAAAGTGCAAGCGACGCCCTCGTCGCTTGCTGCACTGGGATCAGCGACGGAGGCGTCGCTTCTACTTGCGATTAATCAGCGCTTCCCTAAACGGTTTGCCCGCCTGATACAATCTGCGCTCGTTCCGGATGATTTCGACCAGCCCGCTGTTGCCTTGGGAGATCGCCAGTGACAAGGCACGTTCGGCGCTTTCATTAGCCTCGGCAAAGCGGCCGCACTCGGCATAAGCGGCGGCCAGGGTATGCAAAACTTGAGGATGGTTGCCGCCTGAAAGCTGATGGGCCCGCTGCGCCAGTTCGAGCGCCCGCGCGCCGTTGCGCAGTGATGCCTCAGGACTGGTCGCCAGTATCCACGCCAGGTTGTTGAGCGCACCCTGTTCCATGGGGTTGATCTCGATCGCCATTTCATATTGGACTAATGCCTCGTCCACCCGCCACGCCTGATGCAGGGCGATGGCAAAATTCAAATGAACCCGGGTAAAATCCGGCTTGAGTTCCAGAGTTTTCTGGTAATAAACGATTGCCTCATGCACTTGCCCCTTTTGACGAAGGGCATTGCCGAGATTGTAGTGGGTGTCGGCCAGATTTGGTTTGATTTTCAGGGCTTTCCGGCAATGCAAAATAGCCTCATCCACCTGCCCTTTTTGAAGCAGGGCCACGGCAAGGTTGTTGTGAGCCGCGGCAAAATCCGGTTTGATTTCCAAGGCTGTCAGGTAATGGGTGATCGCCTCGTCCACCTGCCCCTTTTGACGAAAGGCATTGCCCAGGTTGCTGTGGGCATCAGCGTAATCCGGTTTGGATTTCAAGGCTGATTGAAAATGGGCGATTGCCTCATCCACCTGCCCCACTTGAAGAAGGGTATTTCCAAGGTTGTTGCGGGCTTCAGCGAAATCCGGTTCAATATCCAAGGCATGCTTGTATTGGAGAAGCGCCTCGTCCACCTGCCCCTTTTGACGAAAGGCATTGCCAAGGTTGCTGTGAGCATCAGCGTAATCCGGTTTGAGTTGCAGGGCTTCTTGGTAGTGGATCATCGCCTCATCCACTTGGCCGTTTTGAACATAAACAAAACCCAGGTTGCTGTGAGCCAACCAGCAGGCCGGGTTTCTTGAAATCGTCATGCGCCAGAGTCTTTCAGCGTCCTTGTATTGGCCCGCCTCTCGCCAGGCAAGCACCGCAAACAAAGGCAGCACCAGCAGCGCAAAAGCCCGCAGCAGCAACGGTTGGCGCAGTTTAGCCGCAGCACGCCCCACCAACACCACGCCCAGACTCAGCACTGCGGGACTGGAGAGATATACCAGATGGTCGCCCACATATGAAAAGCGCATCCAATAAAAATTGATTAACCCCAGCACTGGAAACAGCGTCCCGACGAAGTATAAAAACGCCACCAGCGGACCACGGCCAAGTCGCCCCCGCAACAGCCAGACCAACCCCAGCAGCACCAGCAACCCGAGCGGAAAAAGCCACTGCCAAAGTGAGTATACATCCAGCTGCCACCGAGGATAAATCAGACACTGATCCGTCGGCCAGAGCAGTTTTCCGAGATAAAACCACGGCACACGACCCGCCACCAGAATGCGCTCCGGCCAGCTCAGATCCCACTCGGCACCCTGCGCTCCCACGTGATGCTTTTCCAGCCAGGTTACAAGAAGTCCCAAGCCAATCGAGAGGGCAAAGAACGGCAGGGTCGGCAGCACATCCTGCTTCCAGCGAATGTGCCCGCGTTTCCACCAGCACAGCAGCAGAAGCACCGGCGGCAGGGCAAAGGTCGAGATCTTCGAGAGCAGTGCACCAACAAACAACAGCAGAGCCAGCGCATAGAACCAGCCACGGTTCTGCTGGTTCTCTTCTTCCTTCCAGAACGAACTGAATCTTCCATAGGTTAGTAACGATGCGAGAAACAGAAGCATGGAGAGCACGTTCTTGCGCTCAGTGATCCAGGCGGTGGACTCGACCATCACCGGGTGCAGGGCAAAAAGCGCACCCGTCAGCCAGGCTCCCGGCACCTCCAGCTTGCACAGCAGCCTCCATAAGAGCAGGGCGCAGGAGGCGTGGAGCAGAACATTCTCCACGTGATAGGGCAGCGTCCACCAATGCCACAGTTGATAGTCGAGCCAGAATGAAGTGCCGGTGAGCGGATAGTATTGCTGCAGCGCCGTGGGCTCTGTCCAGATGCGCCAGAGTCCGGAAAAATCACGCAGCAGCTTCTCCACGTCGGTGGTCCAGGTGCGGTCATCGAAGACAAAGTCCCCGTGCAGCGCGGGCCAGTAAGCGCCCAGCGTGGCCGCGACGATAAGAAACCCCAAGAGCCATGCCGACAATATCGCAGCACGACTGGATAGGTGCCGGTGCAATCGGTTCATGGCGCAGCAGGCGGAGCGGTTGGAACCCCTGGAAAAATCTCCCGAAACGGTTTGCCCGCCTGATATTGTCTGCGCTGATTTTGGATGGCGTCTGCCAGTGCAGTGTAACCTTGAGCGAGAGCCAGAGACAACGCCTGTTGGGAGATTTCCAACGCCTCGGCAAATTGGTCACACTCGGCATAGGCGGCGGCCAGTGTTTGCTGAACAATGGGATGATTGCCGCCTGAAAGTTGACTCGCCCGTTGCACCACTTCGAGCGCCAGCGCACCGTTGCGTTGCGCTGGCTCAGAACTGGTCGCCAGCAACCAGGCCAGATTGTTGAGTGCGCCTAGTTCCATTGGGTTGATCTTGATAGCTAGCTCGTAATGGACTCTAGCCTCGTCCGCGCGCCCTGTTTGTTTCAGGGCGTTGCCAAGATTCAAATGAGCCATGATGTATTCTGGTTTGATTTTCAGGGCATTCTGGTAATGGAAGATGGCCTCGTCCACTTGCCCCTCTTGAAGAAGAGCATTTCCAAAATTGTAGTGAGCCTCAGCGTAATCCGGATTAAGTTCCAAGGCCCTTTGATACTGGATCATCGCCTCATTCACCTTCCCATTTCGAAGAAGTGCCTCGCCAAGGTTATTGTAGGCTTCAGCGTATTCCGGCTTGAGTTCCAGCGCTCTTTGAAAATGGATTGTCGCGACATCAATCTGTCCATTTTGAAGAATGGCTGCGCCGAGGTTGTTGTGGGCTTCAGCGTATTCCGGCTTGAGTTCCAGCGCTCTCTGGTAATGGACGATCGCCTCGTCCACCCGCCCACTATGAAGCAAGGCATCACCCAGGTTATTATGGGCCTCCACGTAATCCGGTTTGAGTTCCAAGGCTTTCTGGCAATGGATCGTGGCTTCATCAATTTGCCCCGTTTGATTAAGAATAACACCCAGGTTGTTGTGAGCCAACCAGCAGGCTGGGTTTCTTGAAATTGTCGTGCGCCAGAGTGTTTCGATGTCCTTGTATTGGCCCGCCTCACGCCAGGTGAGCACCGCTAGCAAGGGCAGCACCAGCAGCGCAAAGCCCCATAGCAGCAGTGGCTGGCCTAATTGGCCCGCAGCACGCACCACCAGCACCACGCCCAGAGCCAGGACGGCGGGACTGGAGAGATACACCCAGTGGTCGCCCACATAAGAAAAGCGCATCCCATACACATTCATCAAACCCAGCACCGGAAACAAAGTCCCGGCGAAGTAAAACAGCGCAACCACCGGCCCGCGGCCGAGCCGCCCCCGCAACAACCAGAGTGCCCCCAGCAGCGCCAGTGATCCCAGCGGATAAAGCCACTGCAAAGGTGAGCACACATCCAGCCGCCACCGCGGATAAATAAAACACTGATCCACCGGGCAGAGCAGTTTCCCGAGATAAAACCACGGCACGCGACCCGCCACCAGAATGCGCTCCATCCGGCTCAGATCCCACTCGGCACCCTGCGCTCCCACGTGATGCTTTTCCAGCCAGGTCACAAGCAGTCCCAAGCCAATCGAGAGGGCAAAGAACGGCAGGGTCGGCAGCACATCTTCCCGCCAGCGAATGCGTCCGCGCTTCCACCAGCATAGCAACAATAGAACCGGAGGCAGGGCAAAGGCCGTGATCTTTGAGAGCAATGCACCAACAAACAACACCAGTGCCAGTGCATAGAACCAGCCACGGCGACGCGGGGTTTTTTCTTCCTTCCAGAACGAAGTGAATCGTCCGTAGGCCAGCAGGGCCGCGAGAAACAAGAGCATCGAGAGCACGTTCTTGCGCTCGGTGATCCAGGCGGTGGACTCGACCATCACCGGATGCAGGGCAAAAAGCGCGCCCGTCAGCCAGGCTCCCGGTACATCCAGCTTCCACAGCAGTCTCCAGAGCAGCAGGGCGCTGGAGGCGTGAAGCAGGACGTTCTCCACATGGTAGGGCAGCGTCCACCAACGCCACAGTTGATAGTCGATCCAGAATGAAGTGCCGGTGAGAGGATAGTATTGCTGCAACGCCGTGGGATCTGTCCAGATGCGCCAGAGCCCGGAGAAATCACGCAGTACCTTTTCCACCTCGGTGGTCCAATCAGGGTCATCCAAGACAAAGCCCCCGTGCAATGCTGGCCAGTAAGCGCCCAGCGTGGCTGCGACGATAAGAAAACCCCAGAGCCAAAAGTCCCAAGGTCGGGGAATGGGACCGCTCGCAAGTGCTGCCGCTGGTTCGACCGGGCGATCGTTCCCGGTCCGGCTGGCTTTCTTGCGGCTCATGGACGAACAGGTTAAGTCTGCTGCTTGCGCGGGTCAAAAACTATGCGCGATACAGGCTTGAGTATAATCTCAGCAGAGGCTCGGTTCAGCGCGTTCTGAAGGGCACTGCATCATTGAATTCAGCCGGCCCGCGTTACTTCACCTTGCCATTGAATCCGCCCTTGTTCAGTGCAGTGAGAAGTTCCTTTGGTGAAATGTCGCCGTCCACGGTGACGGACTTGGCACCTTTCACGGCGTCGGTCTTCGTCGCGCCGATGGCAGTGGCGGCCTTGTTGAACGCGGTCACGCACTTGCCGCAGCAGAGATGCACACCTTCGACCGTGACGGACTTGGCCTTGACTTCGCTGGCGGCTCCGGCGGTCGCGCCTTCGCCGAAGTAACCGGCGTCGAGCAGGGCGGCCACAGCCTTCTTGGCGTCGGCATCGCTTTTCGCGGTGATGGTGATGTTGCCTTTGTCAGCCGTGCAGGTGGCACCGGCGACGCTGGTGACGGCCTTGCTGATTCCGGTGGTGCAACTCTTGCAGCAGTTATGCACGCCGGTGAGGGTGACAGACGATTCAGCGCGCGCTCCAACGGCGACGGCAATGACGGAGAGAAGAGTGATGACTGTGGTTTTCATGGTAGGAGATAGACGAACTGGCAAGACCCAACCTTGCATCGAACCCGGGAAATAATTACGCCCAGACCCCGGGTCAGCCTTTCATGCCCTCTTGGGCGAGAAAGTTCTCCACCCAGGTGATGTCATACTTGCCCTGGTTGAAATCACTGGTGGTCATGATCTTGCTCTGGAGGGGAATGGTGGTCTTGATCCCCTGGATCATGAACTCGCTCAGGGCGCGCCGCATTCTCCGGATGGCGACGTCACGGGTGGAGCCGGTGACGATGAGCTTGGCGATCATCGAGTCATAGTAGGGCGGGACAGTGTAGCCGGAGTAAACATGCGTGTCCACGCGCACACCGCGGCCGCCGGGCACATACCAATGAGTGATCTTGCCAGGGCTGGGCGCGAAGTTACGAGCGGGGTCCTCGGCATTGATGCGGCACTCGATGGCGTGCGCACGCGGTGTGTTTTTCATCACGTGCTCGGACAGCGGCAGGCCGGCGGCGATGCGAATCTGCTCCTTGATCAGATCGCAGCCATAAACTTCTTCGGTGATCGGATGCTCCACCTGGATGCGGGTGTTCATCTCCATGAAGTAGAAGCTCTTCCGATCGTTATCGACAAGGTACTCAATGGTGCCCGCGTTCTCGTAGCCGATGCCCTTGCAGAGCTTGATGGTGGCATCGCCCATCGCGCGACGGAGTTTGTCGGAAATCTTCGGCGAGGGACATTCCTCGATGATTTTCTGATTGCGCCGCTGCATGGAGCAGTCGCGCTCGCCCAGATGAAGGACGTGTCCCTTGCTGTCGGCGATGACCTGAAACTCGATGTGATGGGGGCGCTCGACAAGCTTCTCGATGTAGACACTGCCGTCACCAAAGCACTTGAGAGCCTCCATGCTGGCCTGCTGGAAACTGGAGCGCAGGGTGGCCTCATTGTGAACGGGCCTCATGCCGCGACCACCGCCGCCCGCGGTGGCCTTGACCATCACGGGATAACCGATCTTGCGCGCGACCTTCAGCGCCGCCTCCTCGTTTTCCACGATGCCGTCGGAACCGGGCGTGATGGGAACTCCGAACTTCCGAGCCGTGGCCCGAGCGGTGTTTTTGTCACCCATCATGGCGATGACCTTGGCGGAGGGGCCGATGAACTTGATTTTGCATTCGGTGCAAATTTCCGCGAACTCGGCCTTCTCACTAAGAAATCCGTAGCCGGGATGGATGGCGTCGACGTTGGCGATTTCTGCTGCCGCAATGATGCGCGGAATCTTCAGGTAGCTCTCAGAACTCGGACCGGGCCCGATGCAGATGGCCTCATCTGCGAAATGAACGTGCATGGAGTCAACGTCAGCCTCCGAATAGACGGCCACGGTTTTGACATCGAGTTCCTTGCAGGCACGGATGACCCGCAGGGCGATTTCACCTCGATTGGCGATGAGAACTTTACGGAACATGGGAGAAGAAGTGAAAAGGAGTAAGTGAAAAGTTAAAAGGGGCGCGGCAGTGACGGTAAAGAAGGGGAAAGAGGCGGTCGGCAGTCCTCCCTTTCCTCGTTTCGCTTATCCCATTTTACTTTAATTCAAAAAGAGGCTGTCCGTATTGCACGGGCTTGCCCTCTTCCACAAGCACCCGTGCGATGGTGCCGCGGGCCTCGGCTTTGATCTCGTTCATCACCTTCATGGCTTCGATGATGCAGACCGTGGTGCTCTCATCTACAGAGTCGCCAACATTAATAAAGGCCTTCTCTCCCGGCGCGGAGGAACTGTAATACGTGCCCACCATTGGAGAATTGATGGTCCGCGCGTTCGACTCAACGGCTGCGGGTGTGTGGGAGCTGGGACCGCTTTCGATGGTTGCAGGTGCCACAGCCAATGGCGCTGCCGGTGCCACAGCAGGTGCGGCGACAGGCATTGAGGAGAGGAGATCTTTGGCCGCCTCCAGATCGGAGCCACGACGCAGCTTGATTTTAAAAGCGCCCATCTCGAGGTTGAAATAGGAAAGTTCGTTCTGGGCCATCAAATCCACAATCTGACGGATCTCCTGGAGATCGAGAAGGGATTCTTTGGGCGAGGGGGAGTTGGATTCGTCCATGCGTTTCACAGGAAGTGGAACCTAGATTTGCGTCTAACGCAAGAAAGAAGTGCTCACTACGGGTCTCCGCGCTGGAGAGCGCCCACGCTCTGACATATGTCACGAAAGTCGCGCCGGAAATGATGGGCAATTAAATCATCCTGGTGAACTTCAGTGGCCGTGGAGACAAGGACGTGGCGTCGGCATTTTTCAAGCAGGGTTTGGAGAAGACTGGGGATGATGGGTTGCTGGTCATCACCAGTTACTACGACAAGGATCACCAACTGGCCCTCGACGCGGAACTGATCGAGACCAGGCATAATCTCCTGGCGCGAAAGCTTCGCAAGCCGGGGGAGTTCGTGGACAAACATCTGGCGGTGCCGAGGAGGAAGTGAACTGCCCTTGTTACTTATTTGCGCTGGATGCCTCCAGCCCGGCACCGATCACCGAGACCTCCACTTCCGCCGGCGTGAACCCGGAGTCGGTGAAGTTAATGGAAATGCGCTGCTCGTCCTTGGATGGTGAAAGCATACCGGCCATCGCGTTGAGCGAAACTGCTTCCCCCTTCCAGCCGGCATCAAGGAAATACTTCTACCATCCTTCGACGAGCGCCTTTGCCTTGCCATTGGCGACGATGAGCTTGATTCTGCCCGGCGTCCAGTCGACTCCCGATGCTCCGCCCGGCACGGCGATGCTCACCTTGGGTTTAGCCGGCTTGCTGGCTTCCTTATCCATCTCCGCTTTTTTCTCAGCCGCAAGCTTGGCTTTGATGCGCGCTCCGGCTTCGTCCATTACAGTGACGGTGGTGGCGCTCAGCCCACCTGGCGCTTGCCCTGTAATTCGTGTTTCACTTCAAGGAATATGATTCCATCGCGGTTGCGGAAGACCGTCTCGTCCTTGTCATCAACCTGATACGGTTCTTTGCGATTCGGTTTCCATCCGCTCTTTGCGAGCGCCTGCTTGTAATAGGCGAACACTCCTTCCATGTCGCCGAAACGGTCGTAGGTCAGCTTCCGCTGACTTTTTCAGCGAGCCAGCGCCGATCTTCGCGTCTCCGGAACTTCTACCGCCGTCAGTCGCAGAATTTTCTTTCGGTCCGCAGGAGGGCAGGCAAATAAGCCCCACACAAAGCAGTGCATGGAGAGGACAGAGGTGGCGGGCGGCGATGGACGAACGGGTTTTCAGTTTCATGAGCATGGTGATGCTATGAAAAATAAGCGGAATTAGACTGCCCGCAACACGCGAAGAGACACGAAATGAGAAGGCTTCAGCACCACCCAGATTCACCTGCAGAATGAGCTGGGCATTGAGTTCAAGCATTTCAATTTTCGTATTTTTTTGCGTGGTTCGCGGGCTGCATTTCTCTTGGGTTAGAGCATTTTTAAAATAGATGTGACCGCATCTCGAAAGAGTGCGGGAAGAAGCCACGGCAGCCACCGAAGTCTGCATGTTTCCCGCGTTTTCGCTTCGCGGCTGCGCAACACGAACGCGGCTACGAAATTATTTAACCCGCTCTAAAGGGGCCGGCGATGACGGCTGGTGCCGTCACGACCATTAACGAGGGATTTACTTAAATGGTGGCAGCCTCCAGCTTCAACTCATCGCGTTTGTCCATCTCTGCGGCGACTGCGGGCCAGCCGCCTTCTTTCTGGCGCTGGAAGAGATGGAGATAAATCGCGACCTGTTCGCCTGGATGATCCTTGAGCATGGCGTCGATGCCGGCTTTGACATTCTTGGCATCGAGTTCATCCGGCAGATCATCCACCTGCGCGCTGCCATCGTGCTTGATGCCTGCGGCATCGAGGAAGGCGATGAGCATCGGGGTCTTGCCCTTGAGCACCCAGAGCTGAAGGACTTGTTCGGTCACACCGTCATAGATTTTCCAGCCCAGATAGGGAACCAGCCAGTTGACGCGGTCGGCGGGCGACTTGCTGTTGAAATACTGCGGGCGCAACTTCCGCTTCGTGCCGACTTCAAAAAGCGCGGTGGTGAAAGCTTCCCGTGCTTCTTTTTGCATCCAGGCGAGGATTTCCGTGCGGAGTTCGGGACTGGCGGCTTGATACAGTTGGAAGGCTTTCATGGGGGACTTAAAAATGGGGTGCTCAGCTACCACCGGCCCAGACACCGCGCAAACGGTTTCACATTCGCACGCGCTGCACCAGTGCCTGAAAAGCCGTGCCCGCGCCGTGCTCATCCGCAAGAAAACGCAGCGCCGGATCCTGACTCAGCCGCTGCGCAAACCCGCGCAGCTGCCGCTTCAGAAAATCGCGCTGTGTTTCCAAACTCGATGTCTCCCAGCCGCATGACTCACCCCAGCGCATGAGGTCGGTGAAGTTCACATCCGCCGTGATGTCCTGCCGGCCCATGTTTTCATAAACGGAGGCGCCGGTGAGCCGCTGGTGCAAAAGATAAGCCCGCAACGTGCCGCGAGGCTGGCGATGGTAAACCTGTGGAAACTCGCCGCCATAGTCCAGCGTGAGCATGGCTCCCCTGCTCCAGCGTGGTGCCCAGCTACACAGCCATGCTTGCGCGGCGGAGCCGAGTTCCACTCGTTGCGGCCGTTCCACAGGCTGCTGCGAAAGCGCGCTGAAGTCACGGCGTTCTGCTTCGCAAAGTGAAAGCTCCCGCAATTCTTCCATCCAGCGTCCTTCCCTCCGCGACAGCCAGGCTTCGCGCCACTCGCTTCCATCCCATTGCGCGATCGTCACCGGAAATGCGTCCAGCAATTCGTTGTGAAAGATGAAGGCGCGGCCATCGCAGGCATTCAGCGCGCTGGGAAGTTCATCGAACCACGTCACCGACTGTCCGCTGAGCGCGGTCTTTTGCTGGGCCAGCAATACCGGTGAACTCTCAACCATGTAGAATCGCAGCCGCCGTCGCATGAAAAATCCCAGCGCACGGCGCACCGAACGCAGCAACGAGCCGTCGCCGCCACCGACCTCGATGACGGTGCGCACGGCGGGCATTTTTTTGAACTCCACCACCAGCCATCCCGCCACAGCTTCGCCCAGCGCATCCCCCAAGCCGGCGGACGTAGTGAAATCACCGCGCCGCCCCACGGTGCCAATTTGCCGCGCGTAATAGCCTCGCTGCGGATCGAATAACGCGCGACGCATCCATTCTGAAAATGGCAGGGCCTCGTCTGGTTCTGGTTCGCTGGCGGCCATATTTTGCAATGTCATAAAATGCCTCTGATTCCGCACCTCGCACGTTGAACATCGCCTGAATCCGCGCAAGATGACGGATGACTGGCTTCATGGAATCGATCACAGGCACGCGCGACCCGCAGCGCCTGGCGCTGCGCGTGATCGCGATACTGGTCGTGTTCCGCCTGCTCTATCTCATCCCCTTCGTGGCGACATTTGATCTGGCGGGCGATGAAAGTTATTACTGGGACTGGGGCCGGCGGCTTGACTGGGGCTACTACAGCAAACCGCCGATGATCGGCTGGCTCATGGGCCTGGCAGGCCGCATATCCGGCAACAGCGAATGGGGCGTCCGAATCGGAGCGCTGACCCTGGGCACAGCATCATTCGTGCTGCTCTTTTTTCTCGCCAAAAAACTCTTCGGCCCGCGCACGGCTCTGGTCACCGTGCTGCTGGTCGCACTCACGCCGGCCAATGCGGCGCTGAATCTGCTCTTCACCATCGATGCGCCGCTCGTGCTCTGCTGGACTGCGGCGCTTCTCGTATTCTGGTCCCTCACGGAGAATCCGGCAAAGACATCGCACTGGGTGCTGCTGACGGTCATCCTCGGGCTCGGACACCTCAGCAAACAAATCATGCTGGTGTTTCCGCTCATGATGATCCTTC
Source organism: Verrucomicrobiota bacterium (assembly GCA_009885695.1). Taxonomy (GTDB): domain Bacteria; phylum Verrucomicrobiota; class Verrucomicrobiia; order Verrucomicrobiales; family Verrucomicrobiaceae; genus VFKE01. The sequence continues at coordinate 16,089 of VFKE01000202.1, forward strand.
ATGCTGCACTCAATCAATCCGCACGAATGCTGCTGCGCCGTCCGGTATTCTGGACCTGTATCCTGGTATCCCTGCTCTTTCTGTCGCCGGTGGTCTGGTGGAACGCGCAGCACGACTGGATCACGCTCAAACACACCAGCCATCACTTTGAAACCAAAGATGTCACCAGCATTCTCGATCACCTCAGCACCTTCAGCGAGTTTCTGGGATTGCAGGCTCTGGCCTTCACTCCCCTCACCTGGCTTTTCATGTTGGCCACGGTGTTTGGCGGAATCTGGAAATGGCGCGCGCTGGATGTGAAGGAGCGCTACCTCGTGCTTTATTCCGGTCCCGGCCTGGCTGTATTCATCCTGCTTTCGTTCAGGCAGAATGTAAACCCAAACTGGCCCGCCGTGTTTTACCTCAGCGCATCGGTGCTGACAGCCGCCTGGCTGAGTCGTGCCGCGATTGATGTCCTGCCCTGGACACGCTTGCGAGGATGGCTCCGGCCCACGTTGCTTCTTGGCGCAATCCTGACTGCCTTGATTTACTTTCTGCCTTTCGCCATTGGCCTGGCTGGTCTGGCTGGTCATGACAATTTCGATCCCCTGTTCCGTCTGCGCGGCTGGAAGGAAGTCGGAGATCAAGCCGGCGCGTTTCTAGCGAAGGTTCCCCAGCCGAAAAACACCTTCGTCCTGGTGCTGGCTCATCGCGATCACGCGAGCCAGCTCGCCTTCAACATGCCGCAGCAGCCTCGCGTGTTTCGCTACGTTTATCGTGATGTGCTGGAGTCGCAGTATGAAATCTGGCCCAGCCCCGCTGATCACGCCGTGACGAACAGCGACGCCCTCCTGATCATCCCAGTGGACCGGCGCGGGCCGGCCGAGCCGGAGATTCCGGGATCGCTGAAACGCCAGTTCGACAGCCTGGAAAAACTTGGTGAATTCCGGGTCCCGCTCAGCGACAGCACCGATCGGATTTACAAAATCCATCTGCTCCGGCACTTGAATTTTTGGGCGCCGCCCCTGCGACCCAGCCCCGGCTTGGAGCCCGACAGTGCGGATAACGGGTAATACCAATTACCGTTTAAAATCAGCGTTACTGTGAACGGATGAAGGTGGTGGCGGATGTCCCATACGCCTTCTGTTTTGAACCATTTCTTGGAGGGGCATGGATGCC
>VFKE01000082.1 GCA_009885695.1 Verrucomicrobiota bacterium
AAAATAGACGCGCCGATGTGGGGCAGACCTAGCCCTTTCAAAGATGGAAGAAAGCTGATAAAATCAGCATCAGAGCAACACGCAGTTCGCGAGTTGCGAAAGTCGGGCTAGCGCGGGCAAGATGCCCGCGCTCCCGCTTGCGCTCCTTCAATCACACCCCCGCCTGCTGGTAGCCGCTGCCGCGCGCGCAGTGCTCGAAGAGATGATCAGCCACCGCTTGGGCAGGAAGGCTGGCAGATCTAGGGAGATTCGGGAGATCGCCAATTAGGACGGGCCAGTCCTCGGTGGCGTCAGGAATGCGACCGTGCGAACCCTTCACCAGTGTGGCGTCTAGCGGGATCACGTCCATCAGATAGCGGAAACCGAGCATCTTGCGCGCTAGCTTCATCGCGACCTTCAACTTCGGATAGCGGATCGCGGGATCGAGGAAGAGTTCGACAGGGTCGTAGCCGCATTTGCGGTGGATGTCCACGCAGCGTGCGTAGTCGGGCGCGCGCTGGTCGTCTTCCCAGAAGTAGTAGGTGAACCAGCTGCGGAAATCGGCGACGGCGACAAAATCGCCGCTGCGCTCATGGTCGAGGCCGGCGAAGAATTTCTCCTGCTTGCCCAGAACCTGCTGCACGCCGGGAGTGTTCTCCAGCAGTTCGCGCACATCGTTCGTAATCGCGGGATCGAGAATGTAGATGTGCGCCACCTGGTGATCGGCGATGGCGATGACCTTGCTGCCGCCGAGATCGATGGAGTCGCGACCTAGTTCATCCTTGATGCTGATCCAGCCTTTCTCGCGGAAGAGCCGGTTGAGGTGCACGGGCCGCTCCACGTCGGTGATGCCGTATTCGCTGAGGAGAATCACCTTGATGCAGCGCTGTTCGTAGAAGCGGATGAGATCGCCGACGACCGAGTCGATCTCGCCGAGCGCTGGATTGATCTTTTCAAAATTCAAGCCGTGACGTTGCAAGTCGTAATCGAGGTGCGGCAGATATACGAGTGAAAGGCTCGGCCAGCATTTCTCCTCGATCCATTTCGCGGATTCAGCGATCCACTGGGTGCTCTGGATGCCGGCGCCCGGACCCCAGAAGCGCTGGAAGGGGAAGTCGCCGAGATCTTTCTTGATGCGCTCGCGCAAGCCCATGGGCTGGGTGTGAATGTCGAAGATCTTTTTTCCATCCGCAGGGTAGAGCGGCCGGGGTGTGATGGTGAAGTCCGCCGTGGAATGCATGTTGAACCACCAGAAGAGTTTCGCGCAGGTGAACTCGGGGTCCACTTTCCGGAGGTAATCCCAGAGCTTTTCCCCGCGCATGAGGCGGTTGCTCTGCTTCCAGAAGCGATGTTCGTCGCAGTCGCGGTCATACCAGCCATTGCCGACGATGCCATGCTCGCGCGGCAGCTTGCCGGTGAGGTAGGTGGCCTGCGCGGAGCAGGTGACAGCGGGCAGGCCGGGCTGGATGCGGGCGATGCGGTTACGTTCGACGAACTGGCGGATTTGCGGCGTGGCATCCGTGATCAGGCGCGGGGTGAGTCCCACGACGTTGAGGATGGCGCTGCGCTGCATTTTTTGAAGACTGGAGATGGGAGATTGAAGATGGGCGATTGGGAAATATCCGCAAGTGGTCACGCCCGACTATGGTTGCGGAAGGCTGGCAGCATCTTCCCAATCTTCCATCTGCCAACTTCTATCTCCGAATTCACGCCACCCAGGCCTGCTGAATCGCGACGACGTAGAGCACCTTGCTCGCGGTGTGGAGGAATTGGTCGGTTTGAAAGCCGATGCGCTTCTCGCCTTTCAGAAGATCCAACATAAGGTGCAGCACCAGTTCGACGAAGCCGAAAAACACCCGTCCGGTGATGCACCAGGCGAATCCTGCGTGAATCAGACAGTGGGCGAAAAGACAATGCATCCACAGGCCTTCTGGAAGCTGGCGCACCGGGTCGCGGTAGTTTCGGTTTTTGTGGGTCGCGAGAAAGTTGCCCTGCAAGGGATAATCCGCCAGCGCATGGCCGATGAGCAGCGCGAAGAACAACACGGCGCACTCGCTGAACGTGTTCGGATCTTGTGGCAGGTTTAGCATGGGCGGAGAGGGTAAACAGGCTCAGCAGGTGCCGTTATCCCGGTCCGTGCTTGCTTGTCCATGAAGTCTAAGCCACGCCGGAATGCAGGATTTGGCCCATCATGGCGACTTTTTCATTGGTCTCGCGCAGGCGCTTGCTGAGCGTGCTGGCGATGCCGATGAGCAGGTGGGAGGCGGGCATGGGGCTCACGTTCATGAAGTCCTCCAGACTCTGGCGGTCAATGCGCCAGACTTGGGAGAACTCGACTGCTGTAACCGTGGCGCTCGCGAGGCCGGGGTGGAAAATGTTAATCTCGCCGATGGTTTCACCCGGGCCGATTTTTCCCAGCAGCACCTGGCGCCCGGAACGCTGCGTGGTGGCGTGTAGAGTGCCGGAGATGACGAAGTAGAGCGAGTTCTGCGTGTGTCCTTCCTCAATGAGGATCTGGCGGTCCTGCACCGGCTTGAATTCACCGTAACTGCTGAGAATCTGGCGGTCGTCGTCGCCGAGCGGTTCGATGATGCCTTTGGCTGGAAGTTCGGGAGTGGAGAAGCTGGATTTGCTCATGGCGGGCGAAGGATTAAGCGGCATTTTGGTGGAGCATCGCAGACGTGGCAAGTGAAGAAAGTGCTGAAAGATTGTCGTGATTCATAGCGTTGACACATGATTGAAATTTCTCTGGATTTCCACACATCCCGATTCAAGGTGCATTTCCGTTCATTAATATCCATCTCAATATCGCCCGCCATGTCCGAATCCGAAACGAAGTGCTGCAGCAGTATTCACCTGACCTTTGCCAACCTGATCCTCCGTCTCTGGATCGGCCTGCGCCTCTTCATGGCCGGCGTTGACAAGTTCCGCTCTGGCGACGGTGCCGAGAACGTCACTTTCTCGTTGGAGAATTACACGGCGAAGTCGGAGCGCATCGCCAAGCTGATGTCCGACAACAGTTTCCTGCCAGCCAACATGTGTGACATGTATGCCAACAGCATCGGCTACGTTCTGCTCGCGGTCGGTGCCTGGGTTGTGGTGGGACTTTTTACGGAGTTGAGCCTCCTGGCTGCGGGCCTCACGGTGCTGTCGCTGGGTTTCGGACTTGCAGCCCTGCCGGACGATACCGAAGTCGTTTACATTGGCATTCATATTCTTGTAATCGCAGCCGCACTGGCCACCTGCCGGAACAAGGGCATTTCGCTCGACGGCCTGTTCTTCCGCAGGAAGTCCGACTGAATTGTCGCGCATTGCACCCGTCGTTCGTATCCAGCCTGACCGCGTTATGATTCCCACCATCGCACCCGCCCCCCCGCCGACCGGCCTCTCGCGCTACATGGACCGTCGCAATTTCCTGCGCAGTTCCACCTTCATTACCGGCGGAAGCTTGCTGCTGCTGACCAGTAAAAGTGCCATCGCCCAGCAGAGCGCTCCTGGCCGCACCATCAAGTGCGCCCTCGTTGGCTGCGGCGCCCAAGGCGACCGCCTCCGCAACGCCGCAGCCAAGGGGCTTGGCAAAGGCATGATCCAGTGGGTCGCCGTCTGCGACATCTGGGAATACTCCCGGCGCAAAATCCGCGGCGCGATGCTCGGCGAGAGCAAGCACCAGATCGATGGCGACGTGAAGGTTTACGAAGACATTCACGAGATGCTCGAGAAGGAGCCTACGATTGAGGCCGTCTTCATCGCGACGCCGGACTTCCTCCACGCTTCGCAATCGCGCCTCTGCCTGGAGAAGGGCAAGGCGGTCTATTGCGAGAAGATGATGTCCAACACCATCGAAGGCGCGCGCGACATGGTGAAAGCGCAACAGCAGACCGGCCTCATCTTTCAGATCGGCCACCAGCGCCACAGCAACCCGCGATACATCCATCTTCGGGACAAGATCATCAAAGAAGGCATGCTGGGCCGCGTCACGCATTGCTACGGCCAGTGGAATCGTGGAGTTTCCGCCAGTGCTCCGCTAGGCAAGGTGAAGGGTTATGACATCCCGCAGGATGTGCTCACGAAAAATGGCTACGCAAGCTTCGAAGAATTCCGCAACTGGCGCTTCTTCTCCAAATACGGTGCCGGTCCTATCTCCGATCTCGGCGCGCACCAGATTGACATGTTTAACTGGATGTATGACGCCCTTCCTACGTCCGTCATGGCCACCGGCGGTGTCGACTATTACGATGGCACCAACGGACGCGCCAAGTTTGAAGAGCCTGACAACGTCATGGCCCTCTACGAATACAAGCTCCCGTCCGGGGCCATGCGCGCCTACTACCAGGTGCTCACCACCACCGGTTCCCAGGGTTATTTTGAAAAGCACATGGGAGTGGATGGCACCGCCCTCATCTCCGAAAGTCCGAGTTACAACCAGCTTTATGCCGAGCCGAGCGTTGACTGGGACAAGTTCGCCAGTTCCTCTCCCCCGACCATCGTCAAACCATCCGAAGCGGTGAAGAACAAGTTCTGGGAGCATGACCGCAGCTGGGAAAAGCCCAGACCGGGTTCGTTTGCCGTGACCTCCCTGGCCAAGGCTGTGGCTGACGTGCGCGAAAGCAAGCCCTTGGTTCCGTGGGAACTTCCCGTGGTGCTCAATGTTCCTCCTCATGCGCCACACATGAAAAATTTCATCGAAGCCGTGCAGACCAATAATTACAAGCATCTTACCTGTCCGGTGGAAATGGCCTTCCAATGCGCAGTCACCGTTTTCGCCGCGCGCGAGTCTCTTTTAACGGGCATGAAGGTTGTTTTCAAACCCTCCGATTTCCAGGTTTAATCAGCGCCAATCCTCAACACCAGATCCCATGAAACCAACCCCCAAGACCCTACTCGTCCTCGGCAGCCTTGTTGCCGCCATCAGTCTCTCTTCATGCGGAGAGAAGAAAGCTAACATAAACGCTCCTGCTGGCGGCTCCACCGCCGCGCCCGCCGCGCCCGCCAAGACCGCGATTCCGGCCGGCGAGACGGAGAATCTTGATCTCGAGAAGCTTTATCCCAAGCCGATGTTCGTCGGCACACCCATTCCTGCCGGCAACATCCCCAACATGGAGAAGGCCGATCCGGATGCAGTGAAAAAGCGTGACGTCAAAGTTCCCAAGGGCACCACCAATGCTGCCAAGGGTAAGCCGGTCACCAGTTCTGATTCAGTTCCGATCATCGGCTCGCTTGATCTCGTCACCGATGGTGATCCCGACGGTGCCGACGGCAATTATGTTGAACTCTCCCCCGGAGCACAGTGGGTGCAGGTCGATCTTGGTGCGACGATGAACGTTTGGAAGGTGCTCCTCTGGCACTTCCACAAGAACACTGCGATCTACTTCAGCGTTGTCGTGCAGGTCAGTGATGACCCGGAATTCAAGAACGGCGTCACCACGATCTTCAACAATGACAATGAAGACAAGCTCAAGCTCGGCATCAAGGGCACCGACAAAAATTACATCGAGACCAATCATGGCCGCTTCATTGAGGGCAATGGTGCCAAGGGCCGCTACATCCGCTGCTGGAGTGCCGGCAACTCCGCCAATGAGATGAACCACTACGTTGAAATGCAGGTCTTCGGCACGCCTGCGAAGTAGGCTGCTTCAATTAGAATTGACTTCGGGCATTATAAAAAACCTCGTAGCCGCACCTCGTGAGAGTGCGGGATAGTGGATCGCAGGCTCGCCGGGCTTCGAACTTCGAGTGTCTGCCCGCGTTTTCGCTTCGCGGCTGCGCAACACGAAGCGCGGCCACCTCATTCGCTCCCGCTACCGCCTCGCGCGCGGGGCGGCTTTTTTGTCCGCAGTCGCAGTATTGCCACAGCACGAAGATGCGATAAGCTGGCACCATGTCGGATATTCTAGTGCCACACAAGGTCAAACGTCCCACCTCCATGACAGTGGGCGAATTCTTCGAGAGCAATCGAGAGCAGCTCAAGATGAAGCTGCTGAATTCGGAGATAGGGTTCACGAGAAAAATTTCCGAGCCTTCAGTCAACCGGCCTGGCCTCGCGCTCAGCGGATTTTTCAGCTACTTCGCCTTCAAGCGCGTGCAGGTGGTTGGCAACTCCGAGGTGTCCTACCTTCACAGCATCGAGCCCCAAGTGGCGGCTGAACGATTCACTCAACTCTGCTCGTGGGAGATCCCCTGCCTGGTTGTCGCCCGGGAGAAAAAACTCCAGCAAGGCCTGTTGGACATCGCGGACCAGGCGGGCATCGCGGTCTTCCAGAGTTCGATGATCACCATGAAATATCTCAACGCCGCGACCATCCGGCTCGATTGGGCCTTCGCCGCCACCACCTCAATTCACGGCTGCCTGGTGGATGTACAGGGGGTCGGCGTGCTGCTGCTCGGTCCCAGCGGCAGCGGGAAGAGCGAGAGCGTTCTCGGTCTGCTCGAACGCGGTGCCAGTCTTGTGGCCGATGACGCAGTGCTGTTCCGCCTGATCGAAGATCGCGAAATCCAGGGGATGGCTCCGGAGCTGGGCCGGAATATGATCGAAGTGCGCGGCATTGGCCTGCTCAATGTCGCGGCCATCTTTGGAGTCGGCAGCGTCCGTCTCTCCAAGCGGCTCGACCTCGTCATTCAACTGGTGCCGAACGCCAATCTCAATGACCTCGAACGATTCGATACTTCGGCGCACAAGGCTGACATCATGGGCAAGCCGATTCCGCTGTTGCGCATTCCCGTGGTGCCGGGCCGGGACGTGGCCGGTTTGATCGAAATTGCCGCTCTGAACCATAAACTCCGCAGCTTCGGCTATCACAGTGCCGTCGAATTTAATCAAAGGCTCTTGAAAAAGATGGCTGATGATCAATTAGGATGATGCCGCCCCGCCCATGACCTGCACCCAAGAGTTCTCCATCGTTAATAAAATGGGCATGCACGCCCGTCCGGCGGCGCAGTTCGTCAAGCGCGCCAACCGCTACCAGTGCGACGTCTGGGTGGAGAAGGACGACGAGCAGGTCAATGGCAAGAGCATCATGGGACTCATGATGCTCGCCGCAGGTCAGGGCGCGAAGCTGGTGATCACCACCGATGGACAGGACGCCGAGGATGCCATGAAGGAACTCGGCCAGCTCATCCAGTGCGGGTTTGACGACGGGGAGTGAACCTGCTTGGATGCACTGAATCCTTCCCGTTGGAAGGACGTCAGCGATCCGAGATGTTCACCATTCCTTAAATGCCCAAGTCACCCCCGAAACAGGAACGGATTCTCCGTGGCACTCCGGCATCGGAAGGAGTCGCCCACGGTGTCGTACAGTTCATCGGCGGGAATTTCGATGAGCCTGTCGAAAGGAAAATCGCCGCCCGCGAGGTCGGTGCTGAGCTTAAACGATTCCACTCGGCGATTGACGCCTCGCGCCGTGACCTCAAGGAGATGATCGCCAGCCTCGAAAAGCGAGCTGATCGTACTGCGCGCGACATTCTGGAGATGCACCTGCTGGTTCTCGATGACCCGCTCGTGACTGGCAAAGTCGAAGTTTGCATCCGCGATAAGCATGAGGATGCGGAGACCGCCTACTACTGCATCGCGCGGGAATGCATGGAAGCATTCAACCGGATGCCGGACGATTACCTCCGGGAGCGGGCGCTTGATATACGCGATGTCGCACAGCGAGTCATGAGGCATCTCCGGGGGGAGGCGGTGGCTCATGTGCACGACGGACATCCGGCCGTCTTCGTCGCCCATGACCTGACACCCACCGAGACTGCGCAACTCGACCGCACCAAGGTGCTTGGTTTTGCCATCGAGCTGGGCAGCCGCACTTCGCATACAGCCATCATGGCGCGGTCTCTCGGATTTCCCGCTGTCGTCCGACTGCACGGACTTCTCGAAAGCCTGCATCACGGCGACGAGGTCCTGATTGATGGCGATGAAGGACTTTTCATCATTCATCCGTCGCCGCAGACGCTGGCCGACTACCGCAAGCGCGAGCGAATCGCTGAAAAACGCGAAGCCCTGCTTCTCGCCGAGTCTAGTGAACCAGCCGTCACGCTTGATGGCACTCGTATCACGGTGGCGGCGAACGCCGAGTTCACTGAGGAACTGGAGCATATCCGCGCCTGTGGTGCGGAAGGGATTGGTCTTTTTCGCACGGAGTTCATTCACCTGGAGTCGCCCGATGCCACGGAAGATCAGCTCACGAAGATTTATTCGCGAATCGTGAAGGGACTCGCACCAGCCCTGGTCATCTTCCGCACGCTCGATGTCGGTGGCGACAAAATCGATGCCGCGCTTAGCGGCGAGATCGAGCAGAATCCTTTTCTTGGCTGGAGAGGCATCCGCGTTTCACTGGCAAAGAGCGACATCTTCAAGCAGCAGCTCTGCGCGATTCTTCGCGCTGGCGCTCACGGGAACGTTGGCATCATGTATCCCATGGTCTCCGGCGTGCATGAAGTTGTCGCGGCCAACCGCCTGCTGGCGGAGTGCCGCTCGGAACTTCAGGCTGCAAACATCCGCATTCCGGAGCGGGTCCAGGTCGGTACCATGATTGAAGTTCCCAGTGCCGCTGCCATCGCGGACTTGATCGCGCCGCACGTGGATTTCTTCAGCATTGGCACCAACGATTTAACGCAATACGCCCTCGCCGTGGACCGTGTGAACGAGCGCGTCAGCGGACTCTATCAGCCGACGCATCCAGCGGTTTTGCGTCTCATCAAAATGGTGGTGGATGCCGCGCACCACGCTGGCATCTGGACCGGCCTTTGCGGTGAAATGGCCGGCGACATCACTGTTACCCCGCTTCTCATCGGTCTTGGACTCGACGAACTGAGCGCCGCTTCCAGCCAGGTTGCAAAAATCAAGCACGCCATTCGCAAGCTGGACATCGTCCAGTGCCGTCAGTTGGTGGAACAAACACTTCTGGAGTCTGACCCCGCCGAAATCCAGCGCATCGCGCAGGAGTTCGCGGAGCGGCAATATGCGGAGTTGTTTGAGCAGTAGAACGGCTTTGAAAGCCGTTGCATGGTAGAACGATTTTCAAAATCGTTCTACTGTTTTTGCTTCGCATAGCCGTCCTTCATCGTCACCACCCGGTTGAATACGGGTTTTCCTGGCTGCGTATCCATGGCGTCCGCGATGAAATAACCGATGCGGATGAACTGAAAGCGCTGTCCCGGGTCAGCCCCTACCAGTGATGTTTCGAGTTTCGCATCCTCGATTATTTCCAATGATGTCGGATTGATAAAATTAGTGAAATCTCCGTCATCACCCGCGGCGGCATCGGGATTGTCCACGGAGAAAAGCCGGTCATACATTCGCACCGGCGCACTGACGGCGTGTCGTGCTGAGACCCAGTGGACTGCGGCTTTCACCTTGGCGCGGCCTTCGGGATTCTTTCCATGGCGCGTGGTTTCATCGTAACTGCAGCGCAGTTCGATCACGGTTCCCGTCGCATCCTTGATGACATCGGTGCAGATGACGCAGAACGCATTAGTCAGGCGGACTTCCGCGCCCAGGGTGAACCGACGCCAGTCTTTCGGAGGAACATCGGCAAAGTCATTGCGCTCGATGAAGACTTCACGGCAGAGCGGCAGTTTGCGGGTGCCGGCTGCGGGGTTTTCGGGATTGTTGACGACCTCGATCTCCTCGGTGCGATCTTCAGGATAATTCTCGATGACGAGCTTGAGCGGACGCAGCACAGCCATGCGACGTTCCACAGTCTTGTTTAGATCCTCGCGCACGGCATTTTCCAGCACGCCCATGTCGGTCTGCGCATTGAATTTGGTGACGCCGACCCCTTTGCAGAACGCACGGATGGATGCCGGCGTATAGCCTCGGCGACGGAGACCGCTGAGCGTGGGCATGCGCGGATCGTCCCAGCCGCTGACGTGATTTTCTTTCACGAGCCGCAGCAGCTTGCGCTTGCTCATGACGGTCCAGTTGAGATTCAGGCGAGAAAATTCGCGCTGGATCGGCCTGCTGGGAAGCCCATCGATGTGATTCACAAGCCAGTCGTAGAGCGGGCGATGATCTTCAAACTCCAGCGTGCAGATGGAATGCGTGATGCCTTCGATCGCATCGCTCAACGGATGCGCGTAGTCATACATTGGGTAGATGCACCATGTGCTGCCGGTGCGGTGATGGTCGGCGTGCAGAATCCGGTAGATGACAGGATCGCGCATGTTCACGTTCGTGTGTGTCATGTCGATCTTCGCGCGCAGGGTGCACTCGCCATCCTTGAACTCGCCCGCCTTCATACGACGGAAGAGATCGAGATTCTCCGCAATGCCGCGCTCGCGGAACGGGCTGTTCCTGCCTGGCTCCGTGAGGGTGCCGCGATGCGCGCGCATCTGCTCAGCGTTGAGGTCGCAGACGAAGGCCAGTCCCTTGTTGATGAGCTGCTCCGCGAAGTTGCAGAACTTTTCAAAGTAATCGCTGGCGTAGAAGAGATGGGTGCCCCAGTCGAAGCCGAGCCATTTCACATCTTCCATGATGGAATCGACGTATTCGGTTTCCTCCTTGGTGGGGTTGGTGTCATCAAAACGCAGGTGGCACCGTGAGTGGGGCGTGTGCTCTTGGGCAATGCCGAAATTCAGGCAGATGGACTTCGCGTGGCCGATGTGGAGGTAGCCGTTCGGCTCTGGCGGGAAACGGGTGACGACCATGCCGCCGTTCTTCCCGGCAAGGACATCGTTGGCGACGATTTCGCGAATGAAGTCGAGGCGGGGAGTTTCTGCTGCGGTGGTCATGTCAAATGCGGAGGGCTGAGTGTAGCGCGGATGCCGGATGTGAAAAGCGCCAAGTGGATTGTTATCAGCGGTCGCGCAGTGCCTCATTAGAATATGACGCTCTGGGTTGGAAGATGGGGTGGCAACCCAAATAACGCCGCATTCACGTGGCCAGCATAGGTTTAATGCCATATCTTGATAGTGGACGCCGTCAAACAGACCGCAACTTAACGAGGGACATGCTTCCTCGGTTTGCATTTTCGAGAATATACGAGGTCTTGGCGATCCAAAAAATGGTTTAAGGTTCTCATTGTTGAGCACTGGCAGCCTGTTGAAAAACAGGGTAACACAGGCTTCCAGCCTGTGAGTAGATCAGGCCTCTGGCCTGATGCGTAGGAGAAACGACAGGCTGGTGCGCAGCCGCGAAGCGAACCCCGTCACACACTCAGCCATGATGGCCGATTTACTTTTTCAACTAGACCACCGCGCGATTCACCAGAGCGTGATTTCCTCGCCGGGTTCCGGCAGAATGATTTCCGAATTGGGAAGTGCTTCTGAAAACTTGCCGGCAAACCAGTCCATCGCGGGTGCATCGCCGTGGACCAGCAGCACTTTCGCCGGTTGCACGGCGCGAACATAGTCCACAATGGTTTCCCGCGCCGCGTGCGCGCTAAAGTCAAAACTTTCAATCTGGCAGCGGACTTCAACCGGCGGTTTCTTTTCATCGAGGCAGATCACGTCGCCCGCCTTGGCGTTACGCATCCGCCAGCCCGGCGTCTTGGGATCGGTGTAGCCGACGAAGGCCACGGTGTTGTTCGGCTGGGTCACAAAGCGCCTGGCGAATTCGTTGGAGATGGTGCCCTCGGTCATCATGCCGCTGGAGAGCGCGTAAATCGTGCGGGCGGCGAGGTTGATCTCCCGGCGGCCCTTCCTCGGCGCCACCAACGATCCCATGTCCTCCATGATGCGGAAGCCCTCGTAGCTCCGGCGCACGCGTGAGGCGTATTGGTCATAGAGCAGCGTGATCTTTGTGGTCAGTCCGCCGATGATCACCGGCATGTCGGGGATTAGGTTCAACTGGCGCAGCTCATGCAGAGTGACCAGCAACTCCTGGGATTTACCGAGTGCGAACACCGGAATGAGCACGGATCCTCCGCGTTCGTAGGTCTCACGGATCAAGGCTGCGAGGCGCTCTTTTTCATCGCGGCGGGAGAATCCTTCGGGGCGCGCGTGGTCGCCACGGGTGGTCTCCACGATGAGCGCATCTATTTTCTCCCTGGGAAAATCCGCCTCGCGCACGATGGTCTGGGCTTCAAAGTTGACGTCGCCGGTGTAAAAAAGAGTTTTCCCATTCTCGCGCAGCAGCGCCCCGGCGGAGCCCATGATGTGCCCGGCGTCGAACAGGGTACACTCCACATTGGTTCGTCCCATGGCAAAGGGTTTGCGAGTCGGATGGTAGTTCCATTTCGCGCGGATTTGATCCAGCTCAGTGTGGGTGAAGAGCGGATACTCCATCACACCCTGCTCCTCGCGCTGACGCGTCATGACGTTGACGGAATTGTGGAGCATGGCGGAGCTGAGCTCCCCCGTGGCCTCGGTCATGTAAACGGGCGCGCTCGGCTGCCGTTGCTGCAGCACCGGCAGTGATCCGATGTGATCGTGATGAGCATGGGTGATGAGCACCGCGTCCAGACTGTCGTGCGGAACGAGACTGAAATTTGGCAGCGCATCAAAGCCCCGCTCGCCCGGATGCATCCCTGCATCGAGGACCATGCGATGGTTCTTGTTTTGCAACAAATAGGAATTGGCACCGATCTCCCTGCGACGCGTCAGACTGCGAAATATCATTATAAAATCAGGATCGTGTGGGAGTGAAAACGCGCGGCCCGCGCGAGGGGGCGGACTTATTAGTGGAGAAAGCGGCGCTTGGCAAGGCCGGGATCAGCCCGGAAAAGGCAGGAAGAGAGTTTTGACAGGATTAACAAGCGGTCATCGAGATTTTTCTTTTCCAGGTTGATGCAACGGCCAGATGACGCAGAAGAGCGTGCTTGTGAGCAGCACCGCAACCGGCAGCAGTGGCGGGCACCAACGGAGTGACGATTCGAAAACCACCACGGCTGTGCCGAGTAGCGCTGCGAACGCGCACATTCCAAAAATCACCGCTCGCCAGCGGCCGTAGCGCAACTGCCAGGCCGCCAGCAGCACGGAGATCAATGTCACCAGCCAGCACACATAATCTGGTGCCTGCTTCAGCAGCGGCAGTGCCAGCACCCACGCTGCGAGCCGTGCGTGCGATTCACCTGGAGAAGGCGCAGTGCCCAGAATGACGAGTTTGTTTTTCCCCAGTTTATCCGCCAGCACCTTGGACGTCTCATCATCCAGTTCGGGCGTGAGCAGATCGAGCGCATTCACGCGAGTAACCTCGCCCCTCAGCCTGGGACGAGCGATTCCGTCCTGTGCCAGAGGAATGAAACGATCACTCCCAAGATAAAGACCCGCGCCCAAGCCAAACCGCAGTCTTTGCGAGACATAAGGGGCATGAGAATGCAATGCGATCATCTGAGCCGCGAGGGACGGAACGAGTTTGCTGTCGGCACGACCGACAAGCAGCAAGGGCACATCCACGGCATTGTCCAGACGGGTGGCGACGAATCCCAGTTGCATCTGCCTGCTGAGTCGCGCGTCAGGAAAGACCAGGCGGCTGAGTTTCGCCGCCGCAGTGCTGTCGCCTTCCACGCTGGCCATGCTCGGGACTTCCTTGTCTTCACTGACGAGGCCAGATTCGGCTATGGCTCCTGTCGTGGCGGCGAACGCCATCGCAACCTGGCTGAAGCCGACCAACAACTGCTGGAGTTCATCGACAAATTGCAGGTCACGATTGTCCCACTTGAGAACATCACTGAAGGCGAGAACGTCCGGCTCGTGAGGTTTTAGCTTTTTTAGAGCCATGATGTAATCGATGGGTGCCGGAGGCCACGCGCTGAATTCGGCCTTGTCCTTCTCGTTGAACTCGATGAAGACGACATCCTCAGCGGGCGTAAGCACCGTCTTTTCCAGGCGCTCTCGCACGTTCGCCACCAGGAAATCCAGACACCATCCATCCGCGGTGTTCCAGCGGGTGCTGCCTTTTTCAAACAGCGCGAAGATGAGCGACCCCGCCAGTACGACGGCGAGCATGATCGGGCGCAAAATCATTCGATGCGGAAGAGGTGCATAAAGGTCGCCTTGGGATCGAGACTGACAAAATTATCAGGTCCTCTCCATTCATAGCTGCTGCCGTGGATCAGATCGTGAACCCGGAACGAAGCGTCCCAGTTCAGGTCAAGCGCGGCGAGGTCGATGTGCAGCATGGTGGCAGCGGGCGCATGGGCATCGAGGTTGATCACGACTAGGATGCGGTTGTCGAAGCCAGGGGTTGCCTTGCTGAACACGATGATCTTCTCGTGGTCCGCTCTATGGAAGTGGAGGTTGTCGTAAAGTTGCAGCGCCCGGTTTTCCTGGCGCGCACGGTTGAGTTCGGTGATGAGGCCCTTGATGTTGCCGGGCTGACTCCAGTCGCGCGCCTTGAGTTCGTATTTCTCGGAGTTGATGTATTCCTCCTTGCCGGGTAGCGGCGTGTTTTCACCAAGCTCGTAACCGGAGTAGATGCCCCAGCAAGGCATGAGTGTGGCTGCGAGCGCGGCGCGTATCTTGAACATGGCCGGCCCCGCGTTCTGCAAATGATGCGGCAGGATGTCCGGCGTGTTCGGCCAGAAGTTCGCCCGGTAATACCAGCGCATGTCGGTCTGCGTCAGTCCCCTGCAATATTCTTCCAGCTCGTGTTTGCTCTCGCGCCAGGTGAAATAGGTGTAGCTCTGGGTGAAGCCGATCTTGCCCAGTACCTGCATCATTCGCGGCTGGGTGAAAGCCTCGGCCAGGAAGATCACGTCGGAATCGCGCTTGTGAACTTGCGCGATCAGTGTTTCCCAAAACACGACGGGCTTGGTGTGCGGGTTGTCCACGCGGAATATTTTCACGCCGTGCGCCACCCAGAACAGCACGACATCAATCAGCTCCCGCCAGAGATTCTTCCAGTCCGCGCAATGAAAATTCAGCGGATAGATGTCCTGATATTTTTTTGGCGGATTCTCTGCGTAACGAATGGAGCCATCCACCCGCTGGTAAAACCAGTCGGGATGCTGCTTCACATAGGGATGGTCGGGCGAACAGTTGAGCGCAAAATCCAGGGCGATCTCCAGTCCGCGCGCATTCGCCTCGCCCACCAGCCACGCAAAATCCTTGAGGGTGCCAAGCGCGGGCTCCACGGCGCGATGGCCGCCCTGCTTGGACCCAGTCGCCCAAGGTGAACCAACATCACCCGCCCGCGAGGTAAGGGAGTTGTTTTTTCCCTTGCGGCCAGTGACACCGACGGGATGAACCGGCGGAAAATAGATCACGTCAAACCCCATGGCCTTGGCGTCGTCCAGTCGCCCCAGGCAGTCGCGGAAGGTGCTGTGCTTGTCCGCTCGCCCCTCGGCACCACGCGGGAAAAATTCATACCAGGCGGAGAACCGTCCGCGCTCGCGTTCGACGATTGCTCGCATCGGTGGCGAGATGGTGCTCATCGAGCGGTCTGGATAGCGGTCGAGCATCTGCTGCAGATCGTCAGAGAGCACGATGTCGATCAGATCCTGCGCTTTCAGTTGGCACAACATGGCCGCGAGTTCGTCGAGTTCTGCCGCCGTGTCCGTGGAGCCTGCGCCGCGCGCGCGATGTCCAGCCTGGGCCAGCAGTTTGCCGCCCTCGCGCGACTCGACCGGGATCTCCGGGTCTTCGGCGTCGAACCGGGCTTTGTAAGCATTCTTCCATGCGCGGAAGGAGTCGGGCCAGGCTTCAATGATAAATTCCCAGCGGCCGCATTTTTGGAAACTGCACTGGCCGTGCCAGCGGTCGTTTCCCATGGGAGACATGGAGGATTCAAACCAGCGAGTGCTGCCTTGCAGTCGCCATTTCAGCACGGCCGAGATCACATCGTGGCCGTCTTTGAAGATGTCAGCGTAAACGTCCAGAGGCTCGTCAACCACGCGCTTCAGCAGATAATTGGGGGCACCTGTCGAGGGATAGAAGTTCTCGATGACGACGGTAGGGGCGTGGGTTGGCTTGGGATCCATCTGGTGAAGGGATTGAAATCTAGCGGGGCCTCTGCTCTGGTCACTGGATTTTTTTACCCAGAGGCCTCACGCCCGTTCCTTCCAGGCTTCGAACTGCTCACGCGCCGCCCGATAGCGCGCACCGCAACGGGGGCAAGTAAGCGTGATGATCTCCTCGCCGCCGAAAACTTCGTCGATGTCACCACCGGCCAGCTTGCCGAGAATCGGATAGAGCCGGTCTACCGAGCACCCGCATTCCCAGATATAAGTCCGCTGCTCCAGCAGTGATAACTGTTCCCTTTGGTCGAGTTCCATAATATCGTTCCCGGTGAGTGCCGCGAGCCAGGCATCATCGCAATCTGGCTGTGCTGAGACCATGACGATGTCTTCTTCTTCGTAATTGAAGTAGCGGGCCAGGCGCTGCTCGCTCTGGGCGTAATACTGCTCCACGGCGGGATAAATCCCATCGTTCGTGAACTCGATCAGGCTCTGCACCGGCGGATGTTGGGGCCGGGTCATCTGGCTGATCAGCAGGTTTTTTTCAAACTCCCGCACGTCCTCGGTGAACAATCGCCCGGCCACACGGCCCGGTCGCGAGGATCCGGTGACGAAAAGATTCAAGCGCGGCTCATGAAAATTAAATGTCCAGCCAAACGATTCTTCCTGCGGCCGGGAAGCCAGATGCAGGGTCAGCGCCGCCAGCGCTTCTTTCAACATGGCGTCATGTTCGTCCTCATAAACCTGGTCATGGTCCGCGCGGTGCAGATAGTAGTCGATGTAAAGCGGACTGAAATCAGCGCGGGCGACAAGCGCGTTGCGACCGCGCACGAAATAGGTGCGGACTTCAACGATGCTGGCATTGGGATCGGACATGGATGGCGGGCTGATCGCCGATGGTTGATAGCTGATGTCCGGTGGAGGGTAAAGCAGAGTCGTCCGGAAATATAATGAAAATCGCGAGTGTTACGACTAGTGCATTTTAAAAAAATCGTAGCCGCATCTCGTAAGAGTGCGGGACAAAATCGACTGGCTACAAAATTCCAATCTTCCCGCGTGTTCGCTTCGCGGCTGCGCAACATGAAGCGCGGCTACGTTATTAATTAATCCTGAAAAGGAAAATGGGCTCTGTGGGAATTTGGGTGTGAAAAGCTGCGTGGTTGAGTAGCTGGGTGTAGAGGGGCGAATGAATGAACGGGAATTTTACCAGCAGGTTCTTGGATTGAGCAAG
>VFKE01000112.1 GCA_009885695.1 Verrucomicrobiota bacterium
CCGGGCCAGGTATCCACATCCGCGCTGCGCTCGCCGAGGAAGATGGGCACGAACTGGTTCATGCCGGCATTCGTGAAGATGCGCGCGCCGTCGCGGCTCGTGTAGCCGACGTTGTCACTGGGGACGATGGTGTGGTCCTTGGATTTGAAGAAGTCGAGGAATGATTGGCGGATCTGCGCGGAGGTCATCATGGGGACATTCATTGAAAGCCAGAAAGCGGTCCGGCTCAACGGCATTGTTCCTGCTTCTCAATTATTCCCACGCAATAAAACTTGAGTCACAAGAGACCATCGGCATACACTGACTGATCAACTCAACTCATACGACCATGGACACCCCGCCCTCAGCCGCCCAGATTAAAAACGACGTCTCCAATGAAGCCCGGGGCCTTTTCAGTTCTCTGCTGGACTTCAGCTTCGAGAGTTTCGTCACCCCCAAGATCATCAAAGTGGCTTATTTCCTCATGCTGCTCGGCGTGATCCTTTTTGCCCTGGTGTTTTTAGGCACGAATCTGTTGAGCTTCAAGTTCACCACGATGCTCTTCGGTCTCATTGTTACCCCGATCATCCTAATCCTCGGCGCCATAGGCGCCCGCGTCTATGTGGAGATCGTGATGCTGGCCTTCAAAATTCTCGACACTCTTCAGCGCATCGAGGCCCAACAAAAAATAACCACCCAACCGCAAAAACCATGAACCCGAACGAAGACCAGCCCACGCCATCCCTGCAATCTCCGCCGGCAACACCCGCCACACCGGCACCGACTCCTCCAGGAACCATGAGCAAGGACGAGCAGACGATGGGAATGCTCTGCCATCTGACAGGCCTGGCGGGATTTCTGATTCCCTTCGGACACCTCGTCGGTCCGCTCGTCATCTGGATGCTGAAGCGGCAGGAGATGCCCTTCGTTGAAAGCGAGGGGAAGGAGTCG
Organism: Verrucomicrobiota bacterium; assembly: GCA_009885695.1. GTDB lineage: Bacteria > Verrucomicrobiota > Verrucomicrobiia > Verrucomicrobiales > Verrucomicrobiaceae > VFKE01. The sequence continues at coordinate 931 of VFKE01000112.1, forward strand.
CTCAACTTCCAGATCACGATGACCATCTGCGGCATCGTGGCCGCGATCTCGCTTATTCTGATCATCGGCTTCATTCTGCTGCCCGCAGTGCTTATCTTCAATCTCGTCTTCGTCATCATAGCCACCATGGAGTCTGCAAACGGCAAGCCCTACCGCTACCCATTCTGCATCCGCTTCATCAAATAGCCCGTGAAATGCTCCTGCTGCTCGCCGCAGCACTTACCGCTTTCACTTCACCGTTTTTTCATCCAGCCCCTTCTCGATCTTGAAGATCACATGGGCAATGTGCGGCTTGTTGGCCTCGGGTGCGTTGGAGCTGGCTGATTTGAAGGACTCCTCAATGTTGCGGAGTTCATAGAGCGCGACTGACTGGGCGGCGGGCAGATGCGTCCGGCCCTTCACGATGCCGAGCAAGCGGTCAACGTAATCAAGCTGCAAATCCTGCCTCATGGTGTTCACAGGCTGGAGAAGCTCCTGCCACGTCAAGATTGCGTCCGACAGATCACGCATCATCTCACCCAGTGGGTATTTGTTTCCATAAAGCGCGGAATCAAGGATGCGGTTCTGCGTGTTCGGATGCAGCAGATGATCCAGCAGCGCGCGCTGAAACTTCAACGCACGTTCGTGCAGCTTCGGATCCTCGCCCTCACTCCGGAAATCGAACCCGCGCCTCTGCTGCTGGAGGTGCCGCAAAAGCGCGTCATCCACCTTCCAGGCATCAGCGCTAAAGGCATGCTTTGCGAGCGCAGCCATCGCGGCCTCCTGTTTCTCCGGCTCCACCGCGCGCAACGGATCCGGGGCGTTTTCCTTGACCTGGCCGACAAAGGCGCGCTCGACGTACACGCCACCGATGTAGCGGCTGATGGCGGTGAGGGCGTTGCTCGATTCGGTGGTGAGGGAGATGTAAGCCTGCGTCAGTTCCTGCCAGCTTTTGCCTTCGGTCGGATATTCCTTGAGCAGTTTTGCCATCGCCTTGCGCGTCATCTCGCAGCGCTGAGTGCCGTAGGCAATGGGATCACTGCTCATGTCAAAGACCTGGGCGCGCGGATCAATGGCCTTGCCCGCCATGCGCATGTCGTCTGCATCGTTGGCGTATGCGAGTTCCCTTTCGTTGGATCTCCCCGCGATCGCCGCCAGTCGCTTCTCTTCCGCAGCGGCGTCCGGCAGCGCCTCGCTGTAGCCGTATTCAATCGCCCAATCATCATAGGGGCCGGGTGCGTTGATGTAGTACTGGCCCTGGCGCGACTTGTCCGGCGCGAGATTAAGCGGCATGTAATCCATCACGGAACCGCTGAGGCCGGTGCGCTGGGTAAGTGCGCGATCTTGCAACCCTGCGGACGTGTGCAGATGACTCGCGCGAAAGTTATGAGTCAGTCCGAGCGTGTGGCCGAGCTCGTGCAGAATGAGCTGCGCCATCGACTCCTTGAGCATGGTGCCAAAGTCCACCTGATCAGCCTTGCGCAGCCGCATCATGCTCGAACCAAAAAGCAAGCCTTGCTGCGTCATCGTCGCAGCGGCACAGGCATGAGAACCAAAGACTCCATCGTCTTTGCTCTGGGAAAATCCGGCCATGCCCACCTCGTCCCAGAGTCGGCGGGCCATGATCCGGCCCTTCACAAAACTGAACTCCAGCATGATGTCCGCGCCGATGATCTGGCCGGTGCGCGGATTGACAAAGTGAGGACCGTAACCGCCAAAGGGAGGCTTGGGCGACGACGTCCAGCGCAAGACATGATGATCGATGTCGTCGGCGTTCCACTTGGCATCGTCGGGCTGCTCGTTGATGACCAGAGCGTTCTTGAAACCGATTTTCTCAAAGGACTTGTTCCAGAGCAGGGCGGCGTTTTTGATGGTCTCGCGAAATTCATGCGGCGTGGTGTTTTCAATCCACCAGACAATGGGTTCCACAGGCTCGCTGAGCGGCGCGGCTGGATTTTTTTTCTTCAAGTTCCAGCGGTGGATGAAATCGCGGTAGGGTGTGGCCTCGGTGCTGGTCTGGTCGGTGAGCTGGGTCATGAAGTAGCCAACACGCGGGTCATCCACGCGTGGCAAGTAATCGTTGTCCGGCATGGCCACGAAGGTGTGCTGCACACGGATGCTGACAAACCGCGGGTCGGCCAGTTCAGCAGACAGCTTGCCTTCGTCTTCGGCTCGCAAGAATATCAGATTTTCATAAACGTATTCCACGTTGAAAAACGTGTTCCGCGGAAACGATCCCCAGTCTATGAACTTGGTTTTGGATTCCGAGAGCTTGCCGAGCACCATCTTGATGTCGCTACCAGCGATGCGTTTCACCTGCATGAAGGTTTCCTTCAGAAAGAGATTCGCCGCGTTGACCAGATAACCCTGTTCGTCCGAGGCTACGACCGGTTCCGAGGCCACGAGTGCGTGGCCCACGTTGGCTTTTGCAGCGCGTGCCAGTGGATGCTCGGGATCGAAATAAAATGCTGTATTTTGTATGATGAATTCCAGGCGCTCAAAACGCTTCAAAATGCTGAACACTTTCTGCCCATTAAATTGTCCACGGTTGCGGCCAGCACTGACCACGCCGTCACTCACTTGCGAAAAATAAAGAAATTCAATCTGGAGTTGGTCCTTCCGAATATAGAGATACATCGCTCCAGTCTCGGGATCGGTGTAAACCCGAAAAAGCCCATCGTGGGCCTGGCATCTTTTTGTGATGTCCTCGATGCTGGGTTTTTTGGGTTCAATGCTTACGGGCACTATGCTGGTGGTCGGCGTGGAACAGGCGTCAAGCTCAGGCTTTGCCTCGCTCGCCTCTGGAGGTTTGTCCGGGGCAGGCTGTGGCTTGTCCGGATCAGGCTTGGGTGGCTCCGGTTTCGGCGCAGGTGCGGGAACCGGCTTTGGTTCCGGATTGGGTTTCGGCTCTGGCGTCTGGGCAAAGGCCTGGCAGGCAACGGCAATGAGGATGACTGAGAGCTTCATATGCATGGAAAGAGTATACGAGCATTTGACGCGGGTTCGTCGGGATTTGACGACTTTCAGAGCGCTTCGTTCAGCCCTGATAATTTCATGCCGGGCAGCGACCGCGCGGGGAAATGCTCCGAAATGTCGCCATGAACCATAAAGCGGCGCACAGGAAAAGAAGCGTGCCCCCCGGCTCCGGCACACCAGTGATGTTGTTGATCTGAGTGGCGCTGTCACTGACTCGGGAAAGGTAAAGTGATGATGGACCCGTGACTGGAACCCAGGTGCTGCCGTTGAATTCAGTATAGCCCGTGCGGTCGAACAGTGCGGCATTGAACTCGTTGCCATTCGTGTGATTCAAGTCCGTATCATAAGGGCCGTTCTCGACACCGTAGTTTATCCCGGCGAGATACCAGACACCGCCATCATTGATAAAGGCACCGCCGCCTGAATCCCCCACGGAGATCGTGAACTCTTCCTGCCCCGCCATGGGATCAAAATTCGCAACCAACAGTGTGCCAACACCACTGGAACTTGTGCCGGTAAAAGTGTTTCGCCCCCATCGCGCCATGCCGTCGCTGGCTGTGGTGTCGAAGCCCTTCAAAACGCCATTCTTCAACACATCAGCTCCGCGTGGCCCGCCGCGGCCGATGCCCACAAAACCTGCGGAGGCGTCCGAAACACCCGAATAGATCGGTGCGTAAGCAGGAAATATTCCGCCGGTGATCTGGTAGATTCGCAGGTCCGTGCTGGCACCGGAAACATCCCAGTAGCCCTGACCACCATTCGCACTGCTGTCGATGTTGTAGGTGACCGTCGGAGCTCCGCTAAAGATTGTATCGTAAACGAACTTGTTGTCGTTTACTCCGACGTGCTGCGCGGTGATGAACATGGTCGGCGAGATCATCGTGCCCAGATAACTGCCGAAATACCCCTCGTATTGCCAGCCGGAATTCGCGTAGCCTGCTGTAGGCGCAGAGGTGTTGTGCGCGGCATCACCACTGTCATAGAAGAGAATGCCGTGCGCCGATGGTGCGAACACAGCCGTCAGCAACAATGACAACATCAGGGAAATATGGCGATTACGTGACATAAATCAGGCGCTCGCCTAACTTATGGTAATTATAAGGAGTTGCAACCGGTTCCGGTGTCTGCTTCAAAGCCGTTCCAGCAGCTTTTGATGGATCCCTTCGAATCCGCCGTTGCTGAAGACGATGACCACGTCGCCATCCTTCGCCAGCGGCTTCAATCGCGCGATGATGGCATCAACGTTGGCCTCATGAAAGGCTTCGCGACCCGCTGCGCGCACAGCTTCGGTCACGGCTTCGACATCGAGAAGTTGACCCTTCGGAACTTTCTCCGGGGCGTTCACCGCCGCGATGATGGAGCCGTCCGCTTCCTTGAGCGCAGCGATGAGTTCGTCCTGCAAGAGATTGCGCCGACTGGTGTTTGACCGCGGCTCAAACAGCGCCCACAACCGGGCACCGCGATACTTCTGCCGCAAGCCACGAAGTGTCTCTCGGATCGCGGTGGGATGATGACCAAAGTCATCCATGATTCGGATACCATGCACGGTGCCGCGCTCGGTTTGACGACGGCGCACACCCTTGAAGCTCAGCAGTCCGGCTCGGATTTGCCTGGCGCTCAATCCAGCGTGCCGTGCGGCGCATACAGCCATCGCAGCGTTGCGGACATTGAACTCGCCGATCATAGGGACGCAAAACTCGTCTCCGTTCAAGTTGAAGCCCGTGTGTTCCGGCGCAGCGTCCGTGATCTTGATTTTGATCTCACATTCGGCACCGGTGCCGACCGTCGAAACCGGAGCGGGACATTCTTTGATCAGGCTTCGGCAGTTTTCCTCGTCACCGTTGAGAAAGACGCGCCCGCTGCGCGGCACCAGCCGCAGCATCCGGTTGAACTCGCGCTGGATCTCTTTGACGGATTCGAAGATGTCCGCGTGATCCATCTCAAGGTTGTTCACGATGACGCACTCCGGCAGGTAGTGGATGAACTTGGATCGCTTGTCGAAAAACGCGGTGTCGTACTCGTCGCCCTCGATCACGAAAAACTCTGAAGGATTGAAGCGGGCGCCCACGGTAAAATTGTCCGGCACGCCTCCGATGAGATAGCCGGGCGCCTTGCCCGCGTGCTCCAGCAGCCAGGCTAGGATTGCCGTCGTGGTCGTCTTGCCGTGTGTTCCGGTGACAACAAAATTTCGCCGCCCCTGCAGCACTTCATGCCGCAGCAGTTCCGCGAGCGAAGTGTAGGGCAGACGGCGCTCCAGCACGGCCTCAACCTCAGCGTTGCCACGCGAGATGGCGTTGCCCACCACAATGCAGTCAGCGCCAGGCGGAAGATTTTCCGGCTGGTAACCCTCCATGAGGGTGATGCCGCACTTCTCCAGCATCGTGGACATCGGCGGATAGACTTTTTGATCGGAACCGGAAACCGTGTGCCCAACTTCGCGCAGCGCCGCTGCCGCAGAGCCCATCGCCGTGCCGCAGATGCCGATGAAATGAAAATGCTTTTTCCCGCTCATGAATTTGCTCCGCGCGACAGACCATCACGCGGAGCGCGGTCATAACGCACGGGACGTGCGAGCGCAAGGAAATCGCTATTGGCAACGCGGGAGTCACATAGTATGCTCCCATCATGAACGCAACGGAGGTTATCAATCTCATCAAGACACTGCCAGATGCTGAAAAACGCGAGGTAGCTATTTATCTTCAAGCATCCGAAACAAGGGTCGCCCTGGTTTCCCCTGCCGGGAAGCGGATGACCTTCGAGGAAGCGAAGAATCATGTGTTTGCCAACTACGGAGACTTGCTGAAAAAACTCGCCGAATGATCCATGGGTGATGATCCGATTTTTCTGTCACGCGCTGAAGTTGATGAGTTGCATTCGGAATCCCTGAGCTTGTTCGGAGGCATCGCCGGAGTCCGCGATAACTCACTGGTGGAATCCGCCATGGGTGCGGCAATGAACGAGTGGTTTTACGGTCAGGGCGGCTTATTTTCCGTAGCCGCAGCCCATGCCTTCCACCTCGCCCAGAACCAGGCGTTTCTGGATGGAAACAAGCGAACGGCAGCGTCGTCAGCTCTGGCTTTTCTCGCAATGAACGGACTGTCACACACGGCAACTCTCGATGAGCAACTTTCAATCTACGACGCCCTCATCGCCATCGCGGAACGCCGCATGACCAAGCCGGAACTGGCCGCGCTGTTCCGCAGTTTGTTCGCAGCTCAATAACCCGGCGCGCTGACGGTCGCGTTCTCCACCTCGGAGCGCTTGCGGCGCAGGATGCCATCGGCAATCTCGGAAATCATCTCTTCCAGCAGGAGACGCAGGTGGCTACCGGGGCGGTAGTCGCTGGGCGCAATATGCTTCACGCGATCGGCGTGCGTGCTGAGCTGGTAGCTCTTGCGGAAGCTGATGCGGGTTTGGTCGTCCGGATTGTAAACAGCAATGGCGTTTCCTCCGTAGCGGCGGATCAGGGTGAAGCAGGGCACATCGGTCGGGCCATCGCCGATGTAGATCATGTTCTGGAACGGGATGGGGCGCAACTCGGGCGGCATGTGGTCGTTGACGTCCTCGTGCGGTTCCAACATTCCTTTATTAATTCGAAAAATAAACTGTGTCTTGGTGGTGTGACTGACGATGCGCTTCGGAAAACTGATGCGGCCGCTGCCGTCCTCCGCGAACTCGCTGGCGAAGACCGCCTTCACATGATGGCGCAGCGCGCTGCCCTCGAGCAGTTCCTTCAAACCGGCGCTGATGATGTAGTGCTCCAGCTTCACACCGATGACCCGGTGTTCGTCGCGCAGCACGGATTCCAGCTCCGTAAACATCTGCGGCAGGCCGGGAAAAAATTTTAGCTTCGGCCCCAGCTTGCGCAGGTCGGCATTCGACGGAGGATCGGTCGTGAGGCAATCGAGCAGTGTCTTGAGATAGGACATTTCGGCGTCGTAGCCCTGCTCATCCACCAGCGCATGGGCGCGTTTCCAGAACTGGTCGCCATTGATGCCGAAGTGCGGGAACAGCACTTCGTCCGTCATGTAGCCGGGACTGAGCGTCTGATCGTAGTCATAGACGAGGCCGATGGTGGTTTGCGAGGCGGACATGGAAATGAAGGGAAAAGGGACAAGAGAAAAGGGATAAGTCAAAACCGATGATACCCGAACTGGCCTCGACACTAGAGCAACGATTTCAACGCCCCGTCCAACACGGGATGCCGGAACTGATAGCCGGACGCCAGCGCCTGCTTCGGCTCCACCCGCATACTGTCGAGAATCACATCCGCGAGTTCGCCGAGCACCAGTCGCAGACCAAATGCCGGCACCGGTAGAATAGCAGGCCGATGCACCGCGCGGGCGACTGCGCAAGTGAACTCGGCGTTGGTGACGGGATTTGGAGAGACGATATTGAGCGGCCCGGTGATTTGCGCATTCTCCAGTGCATGAAGAATCAAGCCGACTTCATCATCGAGATGAATCCAAGACATCCACTGCCGCCCGTTCCCGAGCCGTCCACCAGCACCGAAACTGAAGATGCGCCTCAACAAGGGCCACGCACCCCCACCCTTCCCCAGCACCATGCCCGTGCGCAACAGAACCACACGCAAGCCCATGGATTCCACCCTTCTCGCAGCGGCTTCCCAATCAGCGCAAACATCCGCGAGAAATCCATCACCCCGCAAAGACGATTCAGAAAGGACCTCGTCCCCACGATTGCCATAGGCCCCGGTGCCTGACGCATTGATTAGAATGCGCGGTCCATCCTGGCCCCGCGTGATCGATTCCACAACGCGGTCGGTCAAGTCGATGCGGCTCTCGCGAATGCGTTGCTTCTTAGAAGCAGTCCAGCGACATAGAACGCTTTCGCCGGCCAGATTTACCACCGCATCAAGTCCGGTAGCGTCGATGACCGGTCCCGTCGGGGCGACTGCTCGGGTTTCACAAAAGCCGGAAAGTGACGAACCCGTCTTGCGGGTGAAGGCTGTCACCACGTGTCCGCGCTCGCTTGCGGTCCGCGCCAGCGCACTGCCAATGAATCCCGTGGCCCCGATGATGCCGATACGCATGGAAAGACACAAGACGGGAAGATATAAGATGCAAGACAAAGCTACAGACAAAGCGGCACTGCGAGTCTTACATCTTCTTTTTTGGGCTCTGTGGGAATTTGGGTGTGAAAAGCTGCGTGGTTGAGTAGCTGGGTGTAGAGGGGCGAATGAATGAACGGGAATTTTACCAGCAGGTTCTTGGATTGAGCAAG
>VFKE01000174.1 GCA_009885695.1 Verrucomicrobiota bacterium
TAGAGCATTTATAAAAAAGACGTAGCCGCATCTCGTAAGAGTGCGGGAAGCAGCCACGGCAGACAACGAAGCATGCCTATTTCCCGCACTTTCGCTTCGCGGCTGCGGGGAGAGCTTCCCTATTTCCCGCGTTCTTACGAACGCGGCTACGAGATTATTTAAACCGCTCTCCAGACCACGTTGCTGAGCTTTAACATCAAAACAAAGCCTGCGCATGGACACGCTGCGCTGCAAGAAGCCGCACAACATCGCGCGCACGCTGCTCATGCACATGAGCGCATATAGTCTCCTGCGCCACCTCATCCTGAGCTCCTGACCATTGCGCGACATCGCCGATGATCCCGTCATCAAACGCCCCGAAGGCAAAGAGCCGCGTATCTGCAAAGACCGCCAGAACAAGCATGCTCTGATGACCAAACCACGCCGCTCCTATGTCCCAACGGACGATGCCGCTCACGCCGCTTGATTGCTTATTTCAGTGCCATTCCACACTGACCCCGTTTCCCGTTTTCACCGTTTCCACCGTTTCCATAAGAATTTGCCAAAGTGATCGATCTCGATGTCCGATACTCCAGCGCTTCAGATTGAAGCGCCTGTTGATCCTTGGCGGATGGAAGTCTCAATGTCGCAAGCATCGCTGCGCATGGCAGTGCACATGGCTGGGAATTGCAATACCATGAGCGGAGCGGCTCTTGCATGGCCGATCCAGATGTTGTAGCCTTTCACCATGCATACGACCCTTGAGATAGATGACGACGTAATGCTGGAGGTTACTGAACTCGCGCAGCAGGAGCATGTGCAAAGATTGATCGAATCAGAAGGCGTCTGATGCGCGCGCTTCTGGACATCAATGTGCCAATTGCAGTGCTGGACAAAGATCACATTCATCACAAGGCGGCCCATCACTGGCAGGCGGTAGATGGCACCCAGGGGCGGGCAAGTTGCCCGCTGACAGAAAATGGCGTCGTGCGCATCATGTCCTCTGCGACCTACTGCAAGCGCACGAGCTTCGACATGGCGGAAATTGCCCGGCGGCTGAGAGTTTTCATTTCAGACTCCAATCATAAATTCTGGCCCGATGGAATCTCGCTGCTTGATGCCACACGTTTCAATCTTCGAGCCGTCTTATCTCCGCTGCGCTTGACGGATGCTTGTCTCCTCGCGTTGGCCGTTGAAAAGGGCGGATGCCATGTCACTTTTGACCGCAACATCCCTGGGGGAGCTGTGCTTGGCGCGACCAGAAACAGCCTGCTTGTGTTGCCGTCCAATCCTGTTACAGCCCCGTGATCAAAAACTTCAGCCTCTACCTCGCACTGCGCTACCTGCGCCCGAAGCGGACCTTCGTGTCCGTGATCACGGTGATCTCAGTGCTTGGCGTCAGCCTGGGCGTGGCGGTGTTGATCGTGGTCATCGCCGTGATGGCCGGCTTTCACGACCAGATCAAAAAACTGGCGCTGGGCTATGAGACGCACATCGAAGCCTTCGACCGCTACGGTTCGTCGATGTGGCCCACGAAGGATCGGCCTGCAGACGTGGAGGAAAAATCATGGCGTGAAGTGCTGAAGAGCATTCAGGCAACTCCCGGCGTGGTTTCCGCCACGCCCATCGTGCGTGGCTTGCTCTTGATCGAGGGACCAAACAACAACATGGCTCCGGCGCTGATGTGGGGACTCAAACAAGACGATGGCGACCGGCTGACCGAGAAGCACGCGAATCTGCTGGTGGATCCGAAAGGCGGCAAGATTGACCTCATATCCGACGACAAGGGCGACAAGATCGTGATTGATGAAGCCGTAGCCCGGGCCTGGGATATCCGCGTCGGCGACAAAATAAACGTCTATGCGCCGTCAAATCTGCGCGACCTCGCAAAAATGGCGCATGAACTGGATGACAAGAAGGGCGACGAAAGAAATGAGGCTGAGAGAAAAATGAAGGATTTGGTCGCCTCCCAGTCCATGACCGTCTCCGGCATTTTCAGTCCGCCGCGCCTCCAGGACTCGGACAAGCTGGCCGTGGTCATCATCCCGCTCCATGTCGCGCAGGAGTTTGCCGGGCTGGAGGACGGCGTCTCCAGCATCGGCGTCGAGGTCAAAGATCCTTATCAGGCCGGTGAAATTAAATTAGACCTCATAAAAAACACTCTGCCGGAAACCTGGGCTTCTGTGACCTGGGTGGAGCAGCACCAGCAGCTCTTCGACACCGTGCAGAACGAAATGGAAATGATGTATTTCGTCCTGTTCATCATCGTGATCGTGGCTGCGTTCTGTGTGATGAACACCATGATTACCGTCACTGTGCAGAAGCGGCGCGAGATCGGCATCATCTCCGCGCTGGGCACCCGCATCGGACAGATCATGTGGGTCTTCCTTATTCAAGGGATGATCGTCGGTGTGCTCGGTTCTCTAGGCGGGTTAGGCATGGGTCTGGTGGTCGTCTTTTTCCGCAATGACATCCGCAGCATCATCGCCAACCTGACCGGGCGGGAAATTTTCTCCCAAGCGATCTACGGCCTGGCGAAGATTCCGGCCAAAGTGGTGCCGCATGACGTGGCCATCATCTGCCTCGGAGCCTTCATCCTTTGCACCATCGCGGCGCTCGTGCCCGCCTGGCTGGCTGGCCGGACGGAGCCGGCGGTGGCGCTGAGGGATTGATGATGAGGTCGTTAGCATATTGAACAAGTGGCTTTACATACGGCCATATCAGCCTTACTTTTTGCCGTATGAAAACGACCATTGATTTGGATGAGGTCAAATTGGAGCGCATCATGGCTTTGATGGGCATCAAGACCCGGAAGGACGCCATCGATTTCGCATTGAACGAAGCCGAGCGGATCGCAAAGGTTAATCATGCGCTGAACTCGCCTTTTTATCTCGTGCAGGAAGGTGAACCGGTGATTGATCCGGACTACGATTACCGCCTTTTGCGCGGTCCAGTGATCATCCGGAAATGAATTTACTGATCGACAGCAGCGCCTACATCGGGTGGATGCGGGCGCAAGAGGACGTGCCGGCCCTGGTTCGGCCGTGGATCATGCGCGGCGAATGTTTCATGTGTGGTGTAGTCCGCGCTGAAGTCTTGCGCGGCATTCGGCGCGAACGTCAGCGCGAACGGATGGGAGAGATTTTTGATGTGATGTGCGAGGCCCGCCTTGACAGCGCCTTCTGGAAGCGAGTGACGACCCTAGCGCGGAATCTGGACCGCATGGGCGTAATCCTTCCCTTGCCTGACCTCGCCATCGCGCAAGCAGCGATAGATTGCGATGCCACCCTCATCACACTCGACAAGCACTTCGCGCAAATTCCCAATCTAACCACCCTTAAGAAACTGCCGCCAGCGTGAGATTCCCCGCAAAAATAGTTGCCAGCGGCAAGGGCTCCGCCATACTCCCCATCCGCTTCTCAAGTCCGGCCTCCAACCAAATGCCCGAAGCGGTCAGGCAGGACAGGCGCGTTGCTCCCAAGCAGCGCTGATCAGACAACCCGACAACCCAATAAAAACACTATGAGCGAACCTACGCTCGCAGAACTGATCGCAGGATCGTTCCGCATCTATAACGAAGGATCAATCGTCAAAGGACGGATCCTTGAAATCAAGCCTCAGATCGTCCTCGTGGACATCGGCTACAAGTCAGAAGGCGCCATCCCCTCCTCCGAATTCGAGGACGAAGAAATCCAGGTGGGCGACGAAATCGAAGTGCTTCTGGAAAAACTCGAGAACGACGAAGGCATGGTCGTGCTCTCGAAGGAAAAAGCGGCCCACAAACAGAACTGGGACAAAATTTACAAGGTCTTCATCGATGGCGGCCTGGTCAAAGGCAAGGTCAAGGGCATCGTCAAAGGCGGCCTCATGGTCAACGTCGGCGTCGAAGCCTTCCTCCCTGGCTCGCAAATCGACATCATCCCGCCCAAGGACCTCAACGAATACGTCGGCAAGGTCTATGAATTCAAGATCGTCAAGGTCAACGACGACCGCAAGAACATCGTCATTTCCCGCCGCGAAGTCATCGAGGCCGAGCGCGCCGAACAGCGCCAGAAATTCCTCGATGGCGTCAAACCCGGCGACGTGGTTGAAGGCATCGTGAAGAACATCACGGACTTCGGCGTCTTCGTCGATCTCAACGGCATGGACGGCCTGCTCCACATCACGGACATGTCGTGGGGCCGCTTGAACCATCCTTCGGAACTTGTCACCATCGGCCAGAAGCTGCCGGTGCAGATCCTCGAAGTGAACCGCGAGAAAGAACGCGTCAGCCTCGGCATCAAACAAATGCAAGACAATCCCTGGGACAACATCGAAGCCCGTTACCCGGTCGGCACCAAAGTCAACGGCACCGTCACCAAGCTCGTCGCCTACGGCGCATTCGTCGAAGTCGAAGAAGGAGTCGAAGGCCTCATTCACGTCTCCGAGCTTTCCTGGATCAAGCGCATCGCCCGTCCCTCGGACGTGCTCGCGGTCGGCCAGAAGCTCGAATCCATCGTGCTCGGCATCAACAAGGAAGAACGCAAGATCAGCCTCGGCGTCCGCCAGCTCGACACCAATCCCTGGGACAACATTGACGCCCGGTTCCCCATCGGCACCAAGATCAAAGGCAAAGTGCGCAACCTCACCGCCTACGGCGCCTTCGTCGAACTCGAAGAAGGCATCGACGGCATGGTCCACGTGTCCGATCTCAGCTGGACTCGCAAGATCAACCATCCTTCGGAAGTCCTCAAAAAGGGCGACGAACTGGAGGCCACCGTTCTGGAAATCGACAAGACCAACCAGCGCATCAGCCTTGGCGTCAAGCAGCTCGACAACGATCCCTGGAGCCTCATCGACGAGCGCTTCAAGGTCGGCGACCTCGTCAAAGGCAAGGTCTCCAAGATCGCCAGCTTCGGCGCATTCATTGAACTGGCCGATGACATTGACGGCCTCATCCACATCAGCCAGATCAGCGAGGGACACCTCGCCAAGGTCAAGGACGCCCTCAACGTCGGCGACGAAGTCGAGGCCCGCGTCATCAAAGTGGACAAAGTGGAACGCCGCATCGGACTGTCCGTCAAGGCGGTCAACTACGACGAAGCCGCGCTCAAGAAGGAGAGCCAGGCCTTCGACGCCCTGCGTCCCACCACCGACCTCGTCGGCCTCGAACAGGCCTTCAAGTTCGCTACGGAAGAATACCGTCCCGGTCAGGGAGTGTAAACCGTTCTGCGGCGCAGCCCGCCATTCAAGGGAGGAACTCCGGAAGGAGTTCCTCTTTTTTGTGAAGAATCACTTCACCAAGAGACAGACACATTAAACCTAAAAAATGGAATCACCGCCCGCTCTCTATAGGTCTGATTTTCAATGAATTCCCATCGCTCCGCGATGAACCTTCTGGGTGATCAACGGTTCAGGCTCAAAAACTTGTGTTTCAAGGCACAGCCCGATTTTCGACGGTTCTATTTTCCTTTAGGTTTAGGTTAATCGCAAGATTGAGGCAGGGACGGCGTATTGAGTTGCGCCGCCCCTCCCACCGAACCGGACGGGCGGGTCTCCCGCATCCGCTCTTTAGCCTCCCGACTAACTTGACTGGAGTTACTCTCCGCGCTGCATCCCGCACGCCGTGGATTGTCTGCTAAAAACGGAGCTGATAGTGAATAGTCGATAGCTTATAGCCTGATACTGCGCTGAGTGAATGGGGTGCGATCTGTCACCTTCTGAGTGAGCACTTCTGGGACACCCAAGCGCTTCATTTTCAGACTATTAACTATCAGCTATCAGCCATCGACTTTCCTTTTTAGGTTTAGTCTGTAGTTGTCTGCAACACGCAGACGGATGGTTTCAAACTTGCGGGCTTCTTCCAGGTTCAGTAGCCCGTGTTCCTTAGAGCTTTATTAAAAAAGTCGTAGCCGCATCTCGTGAGAGTGCGGGAAGAGGCTGCGGCTACGTCTTATTTTAAAATGCTCCAGGTGCAGTGACAGCTGTTGCAACTGCATAGACTAAATCAATCCCAAACATGCCTTATTTCAGCGCCATTCCACACCGACCCCGTTTCCGCATTCGTTTACGCGGTGTTCACACAAAAATTTTCGCGCAACAGAAAAACGGCGAGGGCGCCGATTCTACGCCCAGATCATTTCCTTCACCACCTGGAACCAGAGGTAAAAACATCCGCGCCACGAGTAGCGGAAGTGCTGTTCGTCAGCACGAATGATCACGCCGGCCAGTAGGTTGTGATCGATCTGCTGGGTGAGATCGCGCTGGATGTTCGTGTGCAGCAGGTCGGGATCCTGCGGCGCGATGCGCTCCAGCGTGACGACGTTCTTCTTCAAAAAGGTCTCGTGCGAGGCCAGCATTTCTTCCACCGACTCCGCACTGCGACAGCGATTCATGCGCTGACGAGGAGCAAGACGCATGGTGAAGCTGAACGGATAATTGGTCGTCACCAGGGTCATGCCGTCCACGGTGCGGGTGGTAAGGCTGGCGTGGGAAAAGACGAATTCCTCCTGCTGCGCGACGCTGATGGAGGCTTGGAGCAACTTCCCGGGATGATAGAACAGGCGGACGAAGTGATCAGTCTGCTCCCATTTCCATCCGGCATCGTCCGCCTTTTGAAAACCAGCGTCTTCAATCTCGGAACTTATCTGGTCGAGATCCGGAAAAAGATCGCGCGATGGTGGAAAACGGTGTTTCACGTCACTGCGCATCGGGAAGCGCAGGCGGCGAACCCGGCTCACAATTTCCACCCAGGGGAACAGGAACCAAAGTGAGATCGCAAACCAGCCGCCGGCATGACTGGCAGTGATGATAAAGCCGCCCAGATAGGTCGCCACCAGCACCGCGATCCAGCCCGCTATGGAAAGCAACCGCTTATGAAACGTGCGGCATGCGTAAGCGAATACCAACAGCCCGATGATGAGGAGAATTTGCGACATGACGAATCGGCGGCGGACAGTTACTAAGCCATGTTTTGGAGGGATTGCAATCCGGCAAACGCGTTAAGGAGGCTCTGAATAAATCCATGAAATTAGATCCATCCGCGGATGCGCCGATTTTCACAGATTCAAAGAGGGCTTGATGTGCTCAATGCCCGTGATCATGCCCGCAGTCGTCCTTCTCTGGTTCCGTCTCCTCGATGGTGGCATTGGACTTCAGGAACTCGAGCGCGTTGTCCAAAAGAATGTCGTCGCGGATGCGTTCGATGAGGTTGGTCTTCTGGGCTTCGGCCATGAGCTTTTTCGCGGTGATTTTCTCGCGCACGGCGATCTGGGCCAGCGCCCGCTGGATCTGCTCGTCGCGCACGAGGAGTTTTTCCTTCTTTGCGATTTCGCCAAGAATAAAATTCACCTTCACGCCCTGGCGTGCCTGCTGGGTGGCAGCGCTGACGATCTGTTCCTGCGCGCCCATGATGGCCTCTTGGGCCATGCCCTGGCGCATGGCGTTCATGGCGATGTCATTGGTGCGGCGCTGGGCCTCGCGGTGCACCACATCCTGCGGTAGTTCAAACTCGAGTTTCTCGGCTAGATGCGCGATGACCTGGTTCGACTTGGTACTTTCACGCGACTGCTCGCGACGGCGAGTGATGCCCTGGCGCACTTCCTCGCAGAGCTGCTCGAGCGTCCATTCGGGGTTCACCTTCTTCGCAAAGTCGTCGTCCAGCGCGGGGATCTGCGCCTCCTTCACAGCTTCAGCCTTCGCGGCCATGACGACGGTTTTACCGCGCAGGGCTTCGAAGGGGAAATCGTCGGGGATAAGGACGCTCACGTCACGCGCTTCTTCCTTCTTGATACCATTCAGCGACGCAAAGAATCCGGGCAGGAACTTTTCCTCGGCAGTGAGCTCAAACCAGTTGCCGTCAATCTTCTTGAGAAACGCCGGGGCGTCCGGATATGTCTCGGCAACGGGTGTGCCGTCCACTGAACCGGTGGTGTGCAGCACGACAAAATCGCCCACCTGCGCGCCGCGTTCCACGTCGAGAAAGGTCTTGTGGTGCTCGCGCAGATGGAGCAGTTCATGTTCGATGTCGGCGTCAGTCACTTCGATGCGCGGGAGTTTGACCGGGATGCCCTTGTATTCTGGCAGCGCGAATTTAGGCGCAGTGCTCACATTGAGCGCGAACGAGTAGCTGCTGTCCGCATGAAGCGACTGTTCATTCACGCCCAGCACGCTGAGGATATCCACATCATCACGCTTTACCGCCTCCTGGTAGCCGCGGCGCACGAGCGCTTCTTCAAGCTCGCCCTTGATTTCGTTTTCGTAACGCTTCTCGACAACTGAGCGCGGGGCCTTGCCGGGGCGGAAGCCGGGGAGCTTGGCCTGGCGTGAAATGGTGGCAATGACCCGCTCGCGTTCCTGTCCGACAACGTCAGGTGGGATGTCCACGCGGATCACGGCGCGGCAGTTCGGTTGGGTTTCAAGGGTGATATTCATGGTAAATTGCAAGGCTGATGATAAAACGGGCCGCAGACCTCTCGGCGCGGGGGGCGAGGAAGCTAGGCGGGAAGCGTCCGTTGGCAAATACGGAGTGCTGCGATTGCCCAAATCAAAAATGATGGCACGGTGAGCAATGAAGCTGCCAAAGCGCATCGAACTCTGGCTGCTCCTCGCCATGATCGTGGCGGGGCTCATCTTCGTGTTTGCCTCGCGCCAGAGTGGGGACGAACCTGCCGGGGCCACTCTCACGTTGGACGGCGCGCCCTTTAAGCATTACCGCTGCGTCATCGAGCGCGACCGCGGGAATGCCCGGCTCGACATCGATTTACGGGTTCAAAACGCTGGGGCCGAAAAATTGGTACTGCAATCACCGATGGCCAGACTGCTCTCCGGATCAGACCGCGAGATCCCAGGTTTCTACCTGCCATTTGATTCGGTGCCAGGGGTCGCGGCGAACTCGACGCAGGACGTGCAACTCAGCTACTGGCTGGAGGCTGCCGACTTTCTGGGCGCGTTGAAGCTCGAGGTGGACGGCAGGCGCATCGATGTGAAAGGTGCGAGAACGTTCGATTTGAACTCACTGAAAAATACAGAGAAGAAAACCTTCAACCCCGGGGAATGGTGACAACCGCCGACCACCTCCTCATCGACGTCGGCAACGGCCGCACGAAATTCGGGCTCGCGACGCGCACCACGATTCTTGATCAGCGTGATGCGCCGACGCCGTCGTTGGGTGCGGATGATTTTTGGAAACTGCTCAAGGATTGGAAATATGAACACATCATCTGTTCATCGGTCGTTCCACAGGCGACGGAAGTCCTGCGCGCGTTTTTCGGAGAGAAGCTGCTGGTGCTGCGCCACGATTTAAAAATGGACATCGGCATCAAGTATCCGAACCCGGAGACCATCGGCCCGGACCGTTTGGCGAATGCTGTAGCGCTGGCGAAGCTCTACGGTGCGCCGGGCATCGTGATTGATTTCGGCACGGCAGTGACGTTCGATATCGTGGACGCGGACGCATGCTACGTCGGCGGCGTCATCGTTCCCGGGCTGCGTTTGATGACAGATTATCTTCACGAACGCACCGCCTTGCTGCCCCAGGTTGAGCTTTCAGAGCCGGCATCCGTCATCGGCAAATCCACCGAGCAGGCCATTCTCGCAGGCGCGATTATCGGCTATCGTGGCATGATTCACGGATTGCTCGACGCATTGAAAAAGGAACTCGGAAATCCTGCGCAGCTTCGAGTGATCGCCACCGGCGGTGATGCGGCCTTGATCGCAACGGGGCTTCCGGAAATCGAGTCCGTAAATGCGGATTTGACCTTGCACGGACTGCGGCTTGTGAGCAACCTTTACGCCCGCGCGTCGCACGGGGAATGATGGAATGCTGTTCAATTAATGGAAACTATCCACTTGCGTGCTTTCCAATCTCCCATTCTTCCAGTATTCCATTTTTTCCATCCCTGCGCCTTGCAACCATTTAGCATCTTGAAGTTTTCATGACTGATTCTACTCCTGTCACTGCCGTTGGAGTGGATTTCGGCGGCACTTTTGTCAAAATCGGCGTCTGTCGAGGCGCCGAACTCTTGGAGACCGATGAGCCGATTTCGACGGCTGATCATCAAGGACCTGACACCTTGATCCGTGCGATGTCAGAGTGCATTGCCAAGCTGCGCTCCCGGCATCCGGAAATCAAAGCCGTGGGTGTGGGCGTGCCGGGGTTGGTGGATTACGATCGCGGCTATATCCATGTGCTGACCAATGTTCCTGGCTGGAGCCACATTCCGTTGCGCAAGATTTTATCGAAGCAAATCGGGCTGCCAGTCACGGTGGAAAACGATGCCAACGCCATGACCTATGGCGAATGGCGTTACGGCGCGGCGCGTGGGATGAAAAATGTCATTGGCATCACGCTCGGCACTGGTGTGGGCGGGGGCATGGTGCTCGATGGCAAGATGTATCGCGGCAGTCACTTCAGCGCAGGCGAAATCGGGCAGATGAGCATTCATTATGACGGAGTAAGTGGCCACTACGGAAATATCGGTGCCTTGGAGAAATATATAGGCAACCAGCAGATTGCGGAGCATGCGCAACGCCGCTACGCCCAGGCCGGTCGGCACAAGGAAATTGAAAACTGTGCGCCCAAGGATATCGCTGCTGCGGCGCAGGCGGGTGACGACATCGCCCGTCAGATCTGGGACGAAGTGGCCGACTGGCTCGGCACCGCGCTGGCGAGCATCGCGTGGCTGTTGAACCCGGATGCATTCGTGATTGGAGGCGGCGTGGCCCAAGCGGGAGCACTTTTGTTTGACCCACTGGAACGGCGCGTGAAGTCCATGTTGTCCGATGTCGTCTGGGGAGCGCTCAAGATCATACCCGCGAGGTTTCACAATGAGGCCGGCATCATCGGCAACGCCGCGCTGGCCGCAGATGTTTTCGGAGAAGGGACTCCAATCTGATGGCGTAGTCATCGCAATGGTGTTTTGGGATGCCCGCCCGAGTTCGTCCCATAACCTAACCTAAGTTCCGTAGATCGCGCCCGCGCGAAAATATTTTCCACAGGGCGGCCCTCTCCTAAAAGGGGTCAGGACAGAATGGCACTGAAATCAGCAATCAAGTGGCCTGAGCGGCATCGTCTGTTGGGCCATAGGATCGGCGTGATCTAGCAGCCTGTTGAAAAACGGAAGACAAGCAAGATGCTTGTCACGGCAGGTCGAAGGACATGCAGGCCA
>VFKE01000081.1 GCA_009885695.1 Verrucomicrobiota bacterium
ACAAGCAGTTCGGCTAATATATTGCGAGTCCTCAACTGGAAAGCGCGGGCAAGCGTGGAAGCCAGCGCCATCGAAACGGCCCTAGCAAAATACTGCTGCTACGACAAACGAAAAAAGCGTCGCAACTTCAGCGAAACATGGGAGGGACTCGCTTAACTTGACGCGCATGCCCACAGCGGCGCCGGATACTCTCCCGCATCCACGAGTTTCTTGATGCTGGCGACTACGATGGGCTTGTCCTCGGGATAGGTGACGCCGAACCATGAGCCGCTGGTTTCGAGGACTTCGACTTCGGCTTTGCCGCTGCTGATGAGCGTATCCGTGACCTTCGGGATGTAACACTCGGATTTTTCTTCGTGGCCGTGATCGCGAAGGAACGCAGCGAACTCGACATGCAACTGCGGGAACAGCTCCGGTGTGAAACCGAAGAAGTTCATGCTCACGAGTTCGTTGCCGGTGAGTTCAATGGGATGCGCGGGGTCTTCCTCGTTGCGCGCGCCGGTGGCGGTCTTCACGATCTTGGTCATCTCGGTGACGGACGCAAGTTTTCCGTTCTTGCTGGTGCAGACGCCGCGGGCGACGCTGCCGTTTTCCGAGAGCGTGTTGCGCAACTGGAAGCCGACCATCGAGTAGTGGCCGATGCCGTCGTTCGCGCGCGGCTGGCGCAGGTTCTCCGCGAGCTTGGCAAAGGCATCGCGACCGTAAAAGTCGTCGGCATTAATCATGCCAAAGGGTTCGTGGATGGCTTTTTCCGCAGCGAGCACGGCGTGCGTGGTGCCCCAGGGTTTTACACGTCCAGCGGGCACCTTGAAACCGGCGGGAAGATCATCGAGCGACTGATAGGCATATTCTACCTGGATGTGTTTGTCGAAGCGGCTGCCGACCTTTGTTTTGAACTCCTCCTCGAAATCGCGTCGGATGACGAAGACGACCTTGCCAAAGCCGGAGCGTTTGGCGTCGAACACCGAATAATCGAGCACGGTCTCGCCGTGCGGGCCCATGGGATCGACTTGTTTGAGGCCGCCGTAGCGGCTGCCCATGCCGGCGGCGAGGATGAGGAGGGTGGGTTGTGTCATGCGATAGATTCAAGATGGTAAGATGCAAGATTCAAGAGCAAGATCAGTGAATCGGTGTTTCTTGTTATCTGTCTGAGCCGCCGTTGCATGAGGTGAAAATGTCTTGAATCTTCCAGTCTTGAATCTCGAATCTCTCCAGCTCTACGCCATCCTCGATCTCGGCTACGTCAAGCCGGACAACGTGGAGAAGATGTCCCGCGCATTGCTGGATGGCGGAGCTGATGTTTTGCAACTGCGAGCCAAAGGATTTCCGCCAGCGGAAGTGGAGCGGTTTGCCCGGCTGATGCTGCCACTGACCCGCGATGCTGGGGTGCCTCTGGTGATCAACGATCATCCCGCAGTGGCTGCCGCAGTCAGCAGCGAGGGCGTGCATGTGGGACAGGACGACTTCACCATTGCGGAGACGCGCACCATCGTGGGCGAATCCTGCTTCGTGGGCAAGTCCACGCACAGCGTTGCGCAGGCGCGCGCGGCATTGGCGGAGGGAGCGGACTACATCGGGTTCGGGCCTTTGTATGCCACTGGGACCAAGCCCGATTACATTCCCGTTGGGTTGGGCGATATCGCGACGGTGAACCGTCTGGCTGCCGTGCCCGTGTTTTGCATCGGCGGCATCAATCAAGCGCGACTGCCCGAAATCATCGCGGCGGGCGCACACCGGGTCGTGGTGGTATCCGCGTTTCTGCTGGCAGACGATGTGGCGCGTGAAGTGCGGCAATTGAAAGCGGCGCTTGGTGAAATGAAAACTGGCAGAGGGCTGCAAGCCCATTAAAGCTGGCAGAGGACTGCCAGCCCGCTACTCACTGGCCGTCCACAGCGTGAAAGCGGCGCTTGGCGTTGGCAGTGCCGGCAGCGGATTCAATGCGGACGGGCCAGTCGCGGACAGTGGCGGCTTCATTGCTGTACGCACCGCTCCAGGCTGTTGCGTGAGTGCACGCGTCGCGAGGTCAGCACTGCGGCGTTTCAGTAGCGACAGTTCACTTTTCAGATCTTCAATCGTTTCTTGTCCGGCGATAAACCGGCGCTTGAAGCGGCCCCAGGTAAGAGCGCCGATCCACAAACCGAGGCCAAAATAAAGCACGGCGGGCACTAGCACGAAAATCCCACTGCTGACGAAGAAATACGACACGCCGTCGAGACTGTCGAAGAAGCTGGCAAGCAGGGGTGGCATAAGGCTTACATTATTTCACAAGTAGCTCTACGCAACGACTCTGGTCGCTGCCGTCCGGCCCGGGCACCACGCTGATGACCGCGGGTTCTAGCTGTGCGGCGGGCACACCGCACGCCTTCAATTCGGCAATCACCGATGCTGCGCGACGCCGCGCGGAATCATCGTTCAACTTGGAATCGCCCACGGCATCGAGGTGCACGGCGGCGACAATCCGGGCGGCGGGTCCGGCAGCAAGGATGGCTTGGGCAGCGGCGTTGATCAGATTGACTTCCAACGCACTGACGGAATGAACGCCGGAATCGAAATGGAACAGCGCGGTCGCAAGCGCGGCCCGCAAATTGTTCAGCCCATCGGGTGCCAGCTCTGACACCGGTTTGTAGCCCGGAACTTGGAGCAGGGATGACACCACCCAAAGTTCCAGCGTGCCCACCCTGTCATCGGCGAGGGGCGAGATCAATTTGCGCCAATCCTCTTCCAGCTCCGGCGTGGCCACGCCTCGGGCCCGGACTGAGTTTCCGCCCGCCTCGAAAAAATCCACGGCGGGTGAATTGAACAGGCTGCGCAGAAACGCCGGCAGCGCGGTCTCGTGCGTGAAGCGTGCCTGTCGGACGAAGGCGCCGGCACGGAGTCCAGCAACATCGACCCCGGGCACCGCATCGACCAGCGCTTCACGCAGCGCGGCGGACGGCAGGGTTCCGGAGGCGCGGATGCCGCCACTTTCTCTGATGATGGTCAGCACCGGACGGCTGCGGATCGCGTTCCAGGCCTCGGCAAAGATGGGCGGTATTTTGTCGCCGCTGCTTCCGGCGACGGGTGTGTCCACCCGGGCCACGCAGGGCGAGACTCGGATTTCATCGGTGTTGACTACGAGCCCGGGGCGGGCCTTCTGCAGCCATCGGGTCACGTCTCGTCGCGTCCCCTCGTCGCGAAGCCAACCAGAGAGAGTGATTTTCTCTCCATCAAGGGCTGCATTGATCCGCGGGGTGACCAGCAGATGATTGTCCACTTCGCGAAAGCGCACGCCCGGCACCGTGATCACGCGACGGCGAGCCTCGTCGCGAACGGCCGGCTCCGGAACCCAGCCGCGCAGTGTGATATCGAGATAGTCGATGCTGATGTCTTCCCTCTTGATTCCGGAAAACAAGGGGTCATGCAGCGCGGCCTGGACTTTCTTAAGCATCGATTCCTGCCTTGTGTTGAGGAAATACTGACGATGGACGACAACCAGCGCGGGCAGGGCAAGAATGGCTATAAGGACGAGAAGTAGACGCATCGGAAGAAGCCGGCAGTTTAGAGCAGTAACGCGGTCCCAAGCAAGGAGTAACGCATGAGCAGGAGAGTTCCATTTGACCTTTCCCCCGGTCATGGAAGAAGATGACTCCCCCATATCAAATCCCATCCACTATTCCCCATGTCCCTTATCGTCGCCGGATCCATTGGCATCGACAACATCATCACCCCGCAAGAAAAACAAGAGGGCCTCCTCGGCGGTTCCGTCTCCTATGCCGCGCTGGCTGCGAGTGTGTTCTGCAAACCCGTGCACCTCTGCGGTGTCGTCGGTCATGATTTTCCCAAGGCTCATCTCGACATGCTCGCCGCGCGCGGCATCGAACTCGACAGTCTGGAGCGCAGCAGCGGCGAGAGCTTCACCTGGACCGGTGAATATTTCGAAGATATGAACACCCGCACCACGCACAAAGTGGGTATTAATGTGCTGGAGCACTGGAAGCCGAAACTCTCCGCGCAAGCCGCCGCTGCAAAAATCGCGGTGCTGGCAAACATGAGTCCGGACAACCAGATTCAGACGCTGGAACAGTGCAAGGGCGCGGAGTTCATCGCGGCGGACACCATGGACTTGTGGATCAACATCGCTAACGAACGCCTGCACGACATGCTCCAGCGCATCGACCTGCTGGTGATCAACGAAGGTGAAGCCAAAGAGTTCGCCCAGACCACCAACCTCGTCGAAGCGGGACGACGCCTCCAGGCCAAGGGGCCGCGCTACGTCGTGGTGAAGCGCGGCGAACACGGCAGCTTTTTGTTCGGCGTCGGTCCGCAGGAATTTTTCTCATGCTCGGCTTATCCGCTCAGCAGCGTCTTCGATCCCACCGGTGCCGGCGATAGCTTCCTCGGCGGCATGATGGGCTGGCTCGCGGCCAGCGGAAAATCGAAGCCGAAGTTCGCCGATTTGAAGACTTCGGTCGCTTACGGCAGTGTCACCGCCAGCTTCACCTGCGAAGCCTTCAGCACCCAGCGGCTCGAGCGAGTTACCAGTGAAGACGTGGAGCGGAGGCTGGTAGAACTGCGGGGTTACACGGCGTTTGCGGGGTAGCCACGGAACAAATATTAATTTGGGCACTTCCAAAGTGAGACATGAGCGACGAATCCGCAGTTAAGTCTCATGCGAAGGTGTGGGTGCTTTGGGTTTTAGCGGCTCCGGTTCTATATTTGCTCAGTGTGCCTTGGGTAGAAATGTTGGAGCGGAGGTATCTGATTGGATCAGGATTTACATGTGAGGCGTATAGTGCTCCCTTCGAGTGGCTTGAGCAGCGGCGCCCTTTTGGGGGACCGTTGTCCGCTTACTGGAACTGGTCATTTGATGTCGCAAGATTTCCACAAAGGCATCCGCATAGAGGTCCGACGAACCTAGGGATGCCAGATCCATTCCATCCACGGCGATAAATGGATCATTGCGTTTGATCAGCACTACAGCACCCAACCATACCATTGCCGAAGTGCGCAATGATCTCGCTGCCGAACAATATGCGTGGTGGTTGATACGAATGTTCTCTTCTCGGCGCTGCTTGCATCTAAACCAACACAGGACTAGAATCACTGCATGGTTCAAGTCACCGTCAGCCTTCCCGACACTCTCGCGGCCTCGCTCGGCGAGCCGAGCGAGGGGCTTGCGCGACTGGTGCTTGAGGACGTCGTTGCCGAGGCTTGCCGTAATGGAAGGATCACCCGCGCAGAAGCGGCGCGTTATTATGGCATGAAACAGAGGATTTTCTGGTGAAGCATGAGGTTCCGCTGGCTTACGACAAAGACGACCTGATGCATGATCTCGTGGTTATGGATGAGCTTTTTCCTAACAAGTGATGCTGGTCATTTCTGTTTCATCTAGTCAGGAGTTTCAGCGCCGATAGCGCGTTTCATACCAGCCTAGGGCGCAAGCCCTAGGTATTAATTGCAACCAACTCATAAGCTCATAAGCGCTGAAAGCGCGCTTCATAACGCTGTCCGCCGTCGGCCATTCGTCCCTTGCCATGAGACGCGCTTTCAGCGCTTAACATGTTTTTCTATCGGGAGTCCTAGGGCTTGCGCCCTAGGCTTGATATGAAGTGTGCAGTTGGCACTCAACCCCGCTCATCCGAGCTAAACCAGAATTGCGCGCTAACGGGGTTAAGACATGAACATCAAAATTGGATCGCTCCGCAGTTGATTGAGGACGCTTTGGCGATGATACAGAAATATTGATTGGGGAAGACACATGGTCTCACCCGAATCGTAACCCCTCATCATGCGCACCATCATCCGCGTTTTCGCCTACGTCCGCCGATATCCGTTTCTCGCCGCGGCGCAGATGGCGTGTGCGATCGTGGCCACGCTGATGGTGATCGTGTTTCCGCGCCTGACGCGCGAGATCATGGACGTGGTGATCCCGCAAGGTCAGATGAACCGGCTGCCGGGATTAATTGCACTCGGACTCGGCGCTTATTTTTTGCAGGATTTGCTGACATCATTGCGCATCCAGATCAACAACACCTTCGAGCAGAAAGTCATTTTCGATTTGCGTAGCGAACTCTACGAACGGCTCCAGCGGCTGCCGTTGCGCTGGTTCGACAACCGTCCGACCGGCGACATCATGACCACGGTGTCTGAGGACATCCCCTCGGTCGAACGCGTGCTGATCGATGGCATCGAACAGGGCGTCATCGCGGTGCTGCAGATCGTTGTCGTGGGCGCGTTCCTGTTTCAGACGAACACCAAACTGGCCTTGATCGCCTTGACGCCGGTGCCGTTCCTGGCTGTAGGCGCGATGGTCTATACGATGACTTCTAAGAACCGGCATCGCAAAGTCCGCAAGGCCAGCAGCGCCATGAACTCGCTGCTGCACGACAACGTCGCCGGCATGAGGCAGATCAAAGCCTATGCCATGGAGAAGGAGGAACACGAGCGCTTTAATCTCGCGAGCGACTCCCTGCGCCAGGCCACGCTTCATGTCATGCGCATCTGGTCGATCTACAGGCCCAGCATGACCTTCGTCAACAATGTCGGTTTCGTCCTCGTACTCTGGTTCGGCGGCAATGCGCTCTACCATAAACAGATCGAGCTCGGCGAGCTGACCATGGTGCTGCTGTTGCTGCGAAGTTTTTATGAACCAGTCGGGCAACTGCATGCGCTGAACCAGCTCTTCGTTGCTGGTCGCAGTGCGGGCGAGCGCGTCTTTGATATCCTGGATGCCGAGGAAGAGAAGGACAACGACGCGGGCCGCACCCTGGAGTGCATCACGGGGCACATCGTTTACGATCACGTTTATTTCTCTTACGGCAGCGTTCCCACGGTGCATGACATCTGCTTGGAAGCGAAGCCTGGACAAACCATCGCTCTGGTCGGTCCCACCGGCGCTGGCAAGAGCACGCTCATCAACTTGCTGACCCGTTTCTATGAATATGACCAGGGCGCGATCCTGCTCGATGGCGTGCCGGTTCACGAGTTGAATAAAACGTGGCTGCGCCGGAGCATCGGCTACGTCACGCAGGAGAGCTTCCTCTTTAATGGCACCGTGCGCGATAATTTGCTCATCGGAAAACGCAACGCCACGGACGATGAACTATGGGCGGCGCTCGCGAGCGCCAATGCCAGACACTTCGTGGAGTCATTGGCGGAAGGGCTGGGCACGCGCGTGGGCGAGCGCGGCATCAAGCTCAGCGTCGGCGAAAAGCAGCGAGTCTCCATCGCCCGCGCGCTGTTGCGCAATCCGCCGATCTTGCTGCTCGATGAAGCGACCGCCAGCGTGGACACGGAGACCGAACGCCAGATTCAGTCGGCACTCGACGCGCTGATGAAGCACCGCACCAGTTTTGTCATCGCCCACCGTCTGAGCACCGTGCGCAATGCCGACCGGATTTACGTTCTCGAGAAGGGCAAAATCATCGAACAAGGCACGCACGAGGAACTGGTGGCGTTGAACGGTCTTTACGCCGGCTTGTGCCGCACCAGCTTGCTGGCCTGACCAGTGTCCTGTAAGAGAAGAATTTAAACATAAACCTAAAATGGAATCACCGCCCGCTCTTTATAGGTCTGATTTTCAGTGAATTCCAATCGCGGAGCGATGGGAATTCTGGGTGATCAACGGTTCAGGCTCAAAGCCTTGTGTTTCAAGGCACAGCCCGATTTTCGACGGTTCTATTTTCCTTTTTTTTGGATAATGCAATGCCATTGATGCTGCGCATTCGTTCTGCGTAGTCGCATCAACACAGAGCGATCTGGATGTGCCATCCATAACTTTTATAGTATGGCATTCCAATGGTTTTCTCGGCACTGCGCCCTTTGTAATCAGGAATCGGCATGGTTCACCCCACAAACTCCCCCATCTCATATAGCTTCGGATCACGCACCGGGGCGCGCAGGCCGGCTTTGATCTTCTTCACGGTGACTGATAACAAATCGGCACCGCCTTCGGCGTCCTCGCCGCCAAGATCGCCGAACTCAGCCTCAAGTTTTTCCGGATCCTCGCCCGCTTCCAATCGCCGCACCATCTCGCGCATCTCGGCGGGCGTCTTGTCGCCCATGGCATCGGTCATCTTTCGCAACATGCGGCCCATCTGCCGCGGATCGGGATTGTTTTCATCCATGCCGGACATCTCGCGCTCCATCTCGGCCATGAAGGACTCCATCTTCGAATCGTCCATGCCCTCAAACGGATCGCCCGCCACAGTCTCGCCCACTCCCTTGATGAACGCGAACTTCGACACGCGTCGCTCCATGCGCAGCTTCGGATCATCCGGGCAGCGCGGCGTCTTCTCGCGATACGCCGGGCTGCGCGCAAGGAAGGAATAGACCTTATTGTTGTCCGGACAGTAGAATTCGTAGATGGGCATGATGCGTGAGGTGTTGCACAAGACACGCGCCCCGCTACGATTTCAAGCCGATGCGCCAGTTCGATTGTCCTCAATGCGGTGCCCCCGTGGTCTTCCAGAGCGCCACGGCGGAGGCGGCGGTCTGCGCCCATTGCCAGAGCATGGTGGTGCGCAACGATGTGAACATCGAAGCCATCGGCCAGATGGCGCTGCTGCCACCCGACATGTCGCCCCTGCAAATAGGCGCGCACGGCGAGATCGACGGTCTGGCCTTCACGTTGCTGGGCCGCTTGCGCGTGCGCTGGAGCGACGGCAGTTGGAACGAATGGTTCGTGGAATATGCCGATCACACCCGTGGCTGGGTCGGCGAGGCCCAGGGCTATTTCATGGTGCTGCGCGAATCAGCGCTGACGTCGCCGCTCTCCGAATCGCCGGACGATCTCAAAGCTGAACAACTCGTCGAGATCAATGGCACAGCCTATCGCATCACCGACAGCAAACTGGTTTCCTGCCTCGGTGGCGAGGGCGAACTGCCGAGTGCGGTAACTACAGGTGAGCAATGGCAGTCCATCGACCTCCAGCGCAGCGACGGCTACGTGGCCACGCTGGAATGGAACCAGGGTGTGTGGCGCTTTTTTGAAGGCAAGAATGCCAGCTTCATCGAGCTCAAGTGGCAGAATTTGCGCGCGCTCCCCGGCTGGGACGGGGTTCCACTGGAAACCCAGCGCAACCAAACAGGCGCGCTCAACTGCCCCTCCTGCGGCGGCGTGGTAAATCTACGCGCTGCGGGCTTCACCATGACGGCAGTCTGCTCGCATTGTGGAAATCTTCTGGATACCACCACGCCTAAACTCAAAGTCGTGCAAGCAGCCGCGGAGGCGCGCACGGTCAAACCGGCCATCCCGCTGGGCCAGCGCGGCATGATTGACGGCGTCGAGTGGGAACACATCGGCTTTCAATATCGCCGCGATCCCTGGTCCGGCTGGATGGAGTATCTTCTCTTCAATCCTTGCCGCGGCTTCCGCTGGTTGACGGAGTTCAAAGGTCACTGGACGCTCATCGATCGCCTGCTCAGCCCTCCGGACGTCAATGATCGGGAAGTGAACCACCGGGGCCGGCGCTATCGCATGTTTGCCGACGAAACTTGCGAGGTGCGATATGTCGAAGGCGAATTCTACTGGCAGGTGCGCCGCGGCGAGAAGGCACGCATCACGGATTACATCGCGCCGCCTTTCATTCTTTCGCGGGAGGTTTACCCGAAGCTGAACGAAACATCGTGGTCCGCCGGCGAATCCATCGAACCTGCGGCGTTGCAGAAAGCGTTCGGACTGCCATCCATCAAAGGCCCCATGCCTGGCACGGTCGGTATCGTTCAGCCCAATCCCTGGACATCGCGCTGGCGGGATCTGAAGCCTCTGGCACTCACGCTCGGCACTTTGCTCCTCGCACTCCAGCTCATCAGTTCGCGGCACAGTGCTCCCGGACAGAATTACCGCGACCGCATTGTCTTCGACCGGGCCACGGCAGCGACAACACCCATCGTGACCAAGCCCTTCCAGATCAAGCAGCAGGGCGGCGTGAACATCACCGCCGATGCTCCGGTGGACAATTCCTGGCTCGGCTTCGATCTGGAGCTCATCGAACAAACAACCGGCACCCGCTATTCCGCTCCGCTCATGGTGCAGTATTACCACGGCTACGACGACGGCAACTGGAGCGAAGGCAGCCAGAGTGCCACAGCCACCATCCCCGGAGTCCCGCCCGGCACCTACACCATCGCGCTCGATGCCGAGGCAGATCCGCGGATCACGACGATGCCGTTCTCGATCAGCGTAAAGAGCGGCCAGACCTACTGGTCGAACTTCTTTATTGGCGCGCTCGCGCTCCTGGCCTATCCGCTCTACACCGGAATCCGAAATTTCTCTTTTGAAGCGAGCCGCTGGAAGGACAGCGACTACTCGCCGTATCCGAAGGCTAGCACCGACGATGATTAGATTATGAACTTCATCAAACACCCCATCTACACCGCGCTCGGCGCCGGCTTCAGCATCTGGCTCCTCCTGGCCAACACGCGCGGCTGGAGCCTCTGGCACTCAGCGGGTCCGGCACGCTGGTTTTCCTCCTCCGGCTCCAGCGGCATCAGTCACAAGTAACCCAACCCCCAAACAACCATGAACCTCATCAACTGGCACGACTTCATCAGCTCCCTGCTCTACTCGATCATCGGAGTCATCGTCTTCTGCGGCACCTTCCTCATCGTGGACAAGCTCACGCCCTACGATCTTTGGAAGGAGCTGATCGAGAAAAAAAACCAGCCGCTCGCGATCGTCATCGGCGCCGTAGGTCTCGGCATCTGCATCATCATCGCGGCGGCCATGCACTGATAATATGTAGCAGCCGACGTGAGAAGGATCTCCTAACCGGTTGACGGACTGTTGCACAACACTTGCCTACGTAATTTGGAGTGATTAGTGATCGTGAATTTCTTTGTAAAAAAGGTCAGGGTTGAATGGCACTGAAATCAGCAATCAAGTGCCGTGAGCGGCATCGTCTGTTGGGCCATAGGATCGGCGTGATCTAGCAGCCTGTTGAAAAACGGAAGACAAGCAAGATGCTTGTCACGGCAGGTCGAAGGACATGCAGGCCA